>NZ_JBICMK010000088.1:0-248627 GCF_043106315.1 Pseudomonas sp. FYR_5
GGGCCGGGCCTGCTGGCCAATTTCCAACCGCCGTTCACCGTCGCAGCCACCACCGTATTCGCGGGTAAACCCGCTCCTACAGGGGGCACACATCTAGGGTTGGGCACAGGCCGTTGTAGGGGCGGGTTCACCCGCGAAGAGGCCGATACAGGCTCAAGCGGGCGTCAACTGCAACCCGCGCCACTCAAAGGCGACCGGGGCCAGTACCTGATCGATCTGCGCTTCCTGCCACAGCTGCGCCATGCGCTTGCCCACCCCCGGATGCACCAGGTCGGGTGCCAGCAACGACAGTGGCCACAGCACAAAGGCATTCTTCAGGATCTCGGCCCGGGGCAGCACCAGCCCATCGAAGGTACCGTGCAAATCGCCATACATCAGCACGTCGATATCCAGCGGCAACCCCTTGCGGTCCGGTGCATAGCGGCCATTGTCGGCCTCGATGAACTTCAGCCGGCGGTCCAGCTCGATCAACGGCAACGCGGTTTGCCCGGTCACCACGAAGTTGATGAACGGCCCGCTCTTGATGCCCACCGCCTGGCTTTCGAAGGCCGGCGAACAGCGCATGTCAGTCAGGATGCCAGCCAACGCATCGAGCCCGGCGCACAAATGCGCCTCACGGTCGATGTTGCTGCCCAGTCCCAGGTAAACCGTGCTCAGAGACATCCGCGCTCGATCTCCACGCCTACACCACCAAGGGCCGCCGGCACCGCGCCCGGCTTGGTCAGCTTCAACCGCACCCAGGGGATGTGGAACTCGTCCATCAGGGTTGCCACCAGGCGCTCGGCAAATGTCTCAACCAGCTCGAAACGGGCCTGTTCGGCAAACGCCTGGATGCGCGCCGACACACTGGCATAGTCCAGCGCCAGGTTCAGGTCGTCTCCGGCGGCGGCCGGGCGGTTGTCCCAGGCAAAGCTCAGGTCCAGGCGCAAGCACTGGCGAATATCCCGCTCCCAGTCATAGGCACCGATGACGGTATCGACTTCCAGGCCTTCGATGAACACTCTGTCCAAGCACTTCTCTCCACAGCACGACAAGGGCGACTGGCGCCGTTAGAATCAGGGCGTCCTCGCCCGGAATAGTTAGCATGTTTTGGTTACTGGCGTTGCTCGCCTACCTGCTCGGCTCGCTGTCCTTCGCCATTGTTCTCAGCCGCCTCTCGGGCAGCCCGGACCCGCGTTCCAGCGGTTCAGGCAATGCCGGCGCCACCAACATGCTACGCCTGGCAGGCCGTAAACTGGCGATCCTGACCCTGCTAGGCGACCTGTGCAAGGGCCTTTTGCCGGTATTGCTCGCCCGCGCTGCCGGGCTGGACCTGCACGCGCAGGCCTGGGTGGGCATATGCGCGGTGCTGGGCCATCTGTTCCCCCTGTACTTCCGTTTCAAGGGCGGCAAGGGCGTGGCGACAGCAGCCGGCATGCTCATGGGCCTGTATTTCCCGGCAGCGCTGCTGGCCATCGGCGCCTGGCTGCTGACCTTCTACCTCACGCGCACCAGCTCACTGGCGGCACTGATTGCCACGCCACTCACCTTGCCGTTGCTGGCCTGGCGCGAGCCGGAGGCCCTGCTACCGATCAGCGTACTGACAGTGATGATCGTGTGGCGCCACCGCAACAACCTGCGCGACTTGTTTGCAGGGCGCGAACGCCACTTCTGAACCTTCGACGCCCTACCTTACAGCGGCGGCAACTGCTCCATCGGCCAGCGTGCCTGCACGCTGATCCCCAGGTCTTGCTGCTGCCCGGCCAACAGGCGCTGGCAACCGGCATAGGCGATCATCGCACCATTGTCGGTACAGAATTGCGGGCGCGCGTAGTACACGTTGCCCTTGATGCCACCGAGCATGTCCTCCAGGGACGCGCGCAGGGCCTTGTTGGCACTCACGCCACCCGCGATGACCAGGCGCTTTAGGCCGGTCTGCTTGAGCGCCCGCTTGCACTTGATGGTCAAAGTCTCCACCACCGCCTGCTGGAATGCCAGAGACAGGTCGCAACGGGTTTGCTCACTGTCGTCGCCAGCATTCTTGCATTGCTGCCAGGTGTTCAGGGCGAAGGTCTTGAGGCCACTGAAGCTGAATTCCAGGCCTGGCCGATCGGTCATTGGCCGTGGGAACACGAAGCGCCCGGCCACACCTTGTTCGGCCAGACGCGCGATTTCCGGACCACCGGGATAATTGAGGCCGATCAGCTTGGCGGTCTTGTCGAACGCTTCACCGGCAGCATCGTCCAGGCTCTCGCCCAACAGTTCGTATTGACCGATGCCATCGACCCGAACCAGCTGGGTATGGCCACCGGAAACCAACAAAGCGACGAACGGAAACTCCGGCGGGTTTTCTTCCAGCATGGGCGCCAGCAGGTGGCCCTCCATGTGATGCACACCGATCGCCGGGATGTCCCAGGCAAAGGCCAGCGCCTGGGCGCAGGATGCGCCCACCAGCAAGGCGCCGACCAGGCCGGGGCCCGCGGTGTAGGCGATAGCGTCGATTTCGGTGGCAACGCAACCTGCCTCGTCCAGCACCTGGCGGATGAGCGGCAGCATGCGCTTGACGTGATCACGCGAGGCAAGCTCAGGCACCACGCCACCGAAGGCGCGGTGCAGGTCGATCTGGCTGAACAGTGCGTCGGCCAACAAACCGCGTTCACTGTCGTATAATGCGACACCAGTTTCGTCGCAGGATGTTTCCAATCCCAGTACTAGCATGGGCTCGTCCCTTGTGGGGGCTGAATTCGAAGCCGCGCATGATAGTCCCCGTGTCGGGTGCCGACCAGCGGTTTTCGATCAGAGGCTTTGCATTCCGGCTTGCTAAGGGTTAACATCCGCAACCCTTGAAAACCGACGTTCTCCAGCACACCTTTGTTTTGCCAGGAGCACGTCTACCCCGGTAATGAATTAAGGTAGCCCTGGATGCCAGCCGTCAAAGTTAAAGAGAACGAACCCTTCGACGTAGCTCTGCGTCGTTTCAAGCGCTCCTGCGAAAAAGCCGGTGTACTGGCTGAAGTTCGTAGCCGCGAGTTTTACGAGAAGCCGACCGCAGAGCGTAAGCGCAAAGCAGCTGCTGCTGTTAAGCGTCACGCCAAGAAAGTTCAGCGCGAACAGCGCCGCGCCGTTCGTCTGTACTAATACAGGCGTTCAACGCAAAGCTTCTGCCCTGCCCGGCTAACCCCCGGGCGATGGCAGTGGTCGCTTCAAACTTGAGCAGCTAGCTCAAGGCCCTGCACAAGCTTCATGCGAACTGCATCATGGGCAACCTGCCTGAAACGTCAGAGCTGGTCCTCCTTGCTGTATGACCAGACGTGCACGTCCGACTGACGAGCCCTTAGGGGCTGGCGACGAGCACATTCCCTCGCACTTCCCCAAGCAGCACTCGCCCCCTTCGGCGCGTGAGCGATTAGACTTGCCAGTTGCCAGATAACGAGACTGCCATGGCCGGGCTGATTCCCCAGAGTTTCATTGACGACCTGATCAACCGCCTCGACATCGTCGACGTGGTGAGTTCGCGCGTCCAGCTGAAAAAAACCGGCAAGAACTACTCCGCCTGCTGCCCGTTCCACAAAGAAAAAACCCCGTCCTTCACGGTCAGCCCCGACAAGCAGTTCTACTACTGCTTCGGTTGTGGCGCCGGTGGCAACGCCTTGGGCTTTGTCATGGACCACGACAACCTGGACTTCCCCCAGGCCGTCGAGGAACTGGCCCGCGCCGCGGGCATGGAAGTGCCCCGCGAGCAAGGCCGCCGCGACCAGAAGCCGCGCCAGCCGACGGACTCGCCACTGTATCCGCTACTGGACGCCGCCTCGGAGTTCTACCGCCAGGCCCTGCGCAGCCACCCGTCCCGCAAGGCAGCGGTGGACTACCTCAAGGGCCGCGGCCTGTCCGGGGAAATTGCCCGCGACTTCGGCCTGGGCTTTGCCCCGCCCGGCTGGGACAACCTGCTCAAGCACCTGGGTGCCGACACCTTGCAGCAGAAGGTGATGATCGATGCCGGCCTGCTGATCGAAAACGCCGAGAGCGGCAAGCGCTACGACCGCTTCCGCGACCGGGTGATGTTCCCGATACGTGACAGCCGCGGGCGCATCATCGCCTTCGGTGGCCGGGTGCTCGGCGACGACAAGCCCAAGTACCTGAACTCCCCGGAAACCCCGGTGTTCCACAAGGGGCAGGAGCTGTACGGGCTGTACGAGGCACGCAAGCACAACCGCAACCTCGACGAGATCATCGTCGTCGAGGGCTACATGGACGTCATTGCCCTGGCCCAGCAAGGCCTGCGCAATGCCGTGGCCACCCTTGGCACCGCCACCAGCGAAGAGCACCTGAAGCGCCTGTTCCGCGTGGTGCCCAGCGTGCTGTTCTGTTTTGACGGCGACCAGGCCGGGCGCAAGGCCGCCTGGCGCGCACTGGAATCGACATTGTCGAACCTGCAGGACGGCCGTCGCGCGCGCTTCCTGTTCCTGCCCGAAGGCGAAGACCCGGACAGCCTGGTGCGCGCCGAAGGTACCGACGCCTTCATGGCCCGCATCAACCAGCACGCCCAACCGCTGGCCGACTACTTCTTCGAGCAACTTGGCGTCGAAGCCGACCCGCGCTCACTGGAAGGCAAGGCGCATATGGCGACCTTGGCCGCACCGCTGATCGAAAAAATCCCCGGCGCCAACCTGCGCCAGCTAATGCGCAACCGCCTGAGGGAAATCACCGGCCTCGACCCGCAGCAGGTCGAGCAGTTGGCGCAACACGCCCCGACGGGCAGCAGCGTGCCGGACTACGACCCTGGCTACGACTACGATGCCATGGCCAGCTACACCCCCGACTACGGCGACATGCCGCAGCACGACTTTGC
The DNA here is from genome assembly GCF_043106315.1 of Pseudomonas sp. FYR_5. NCBI lineage: Bacteria > Pseudomonadati > Pseudomonadota > Gammaproteobacteria > Pseudomonadales > Pseudomonadaceae > Pseudomonas > Pseudomonas sp. FYR_5. Next base: position 4,829 of record NZ_JBICMK010000088.1, read on the forward strand.
CCCCGTTCATCAGGAGCAGGCATGGAAACCCAACAAGGGTGGCAGCAAGAAGCCGTGGAGCGACAAGCCCTGGGACAAGAACCGCAAGGGCGGCAAGCCCTGGCAACAACGCGACGAAGCACCTCCCCGCGTGCCAGCACCGGTCGAGCCGCCCACCCTGGCCGCCCTGCGAACCCTGCTGCACCATCCGCTGCTGGCCGGCAAGGTGGAGGATGCCAGCCACTTCGCCGACGAAGAACACCTGTACAGCCAACTGCTGGTTGCACTGATCGAAGCCGCGCAGAAAAATCCTGGGCTAAGCTCAATGCAGTTGATCGCACGCTGGCATGGCACCGAACAGGGCCGCCTGCTGCGGGCCCTGGCGGAAAAGGAATGGCTTATCGTGGCCGACAACCTTGAACAACAGTTTTTCGACACCATAACTAGCTTGTCCGCCCGCCAACGCGAGCGCAGCCTGGAACAATTGCTCAGGAAATCACGTCAAAGCGAATTGACCAGCGAGGAAAAAACCCAGCTCCTCGCCCTGCTGAGCCGAAATGTTCCCGCACAAACGCCGACCTCATCTGGCGCGTGAGGCCCATGCTCGGGTATAATCCTCGGCTTGTTTTTTGCCCGCCAAGACCTTCAGTGGATAGGGTGTTATGTCCGGAAAAGCGCAACAGCAGTCTCGTATCAAAGAGTTGATCACCCGCGGTCGTGAGCAGGGCTACCTGACTTACGCGGAGGTCAACGACCACCTGCCTGAGGATATTTCAGATCCGGAACAGGTGGAAGACATCATCCGCATGATCAACGACATGGGGATCAACGTATTCGAGAGTGCTCCGGATGCGGATGCCCTTCTGTTGGCGGAAGCCGACACCGATGAAGCCGCGGCCGAAGAAGCCGCTGCTGCGTTGGCGGCAGTTGAAACCGATATCGGCCGCACGACCGACCCGGTGCGCATGTACATGCGCGAAATGGGTACTGTCGAGCTGCTGACCCGCGAAGGCGAGATCGAAATCGCCAAGCGTATCGAGGAAGGCATTCGTGAAGTCATGGGCGCTATCGCTCACTTCCCGGGCACTGTCGACTACATTCTCGGCGAATATGACCGCGTCACTACCGAGGGTGGCCGCCTGTCGGACGTTCTCAGCGGTTACATCGACCCTGACGACAACATTGCCGCGCCAACCGAAGAAGTGCCGATCCCTGGCGCCAAGGCCGCTGCGGCGAAGGAAGAGTCCGACGACGACGAAGAAGAGTCCGAAAGCGGTGACGACGAGGAAGAGGCCGAGAGCGGCCCGGATCCGGTCGTCGCGGCCCAGCGCTTCGGTGCGGTATCCGATCAGCTTCAGGTAACCTCCAAGGTCCTGAAGAAAAATGGTCGTAACCACAAGGAAAGCATCGAGGCCCTGCAGGCCCTGGCTGACCTGTTCATGCCGATCAAGCTGGTACCGAAGCAGTTCGAGGTACTGGTCGAGCGTGTACGTGACGCCCTGAGCCGTCTGCGACAGCAAGAACGCGCCATCATGCAGCTGTGCGTACGTGACGCCCGCATGCCGCGAGCCGACTTCCTGCGCATGTTCCCGAGCAACGAAACCGACCAGACCTGGAGCGGTGACCTGGCCAAGCGTAACACCAAGTGGGCAGCCGCCCTGGGTGAAAAGAACGCTGCCATCGTCGCTTGCCAGCAGAAGCTGATCGACCTTGAGACCGAAACCGGCCTGACCGTTGCCGAGATCAAGGAAATCAACCGTCGCATGTCGATCGGTGAAGCCAAGGCCCGCCGCGCCAAGAAAGAAATGGTCGAGGCGAACCTGCGTCTGGTGATTTCCATCGCCAAGAAGTACACCAACCGTGGCCTGCAGTTCCTCGACCTGATCCAGGAAGGCAACATCGGCTTGATGAAAGCGGTGGACAAGTTCGAATACCGTCGCGGCTACAAGTTCTCGACCTATGCCACCTGGTGGATCCGTCAGGCGATCACCCGTTCGATCGCCGACCAGGCACGCACCATCCGGATTCCGGTGCACATGATCGAGACGATCAACAAGCTCAACCGTATTTCCCGCCAGATGCTGCAGGAAATGGGTCGTGAACCGACGCCGGAAGAGCTGGGCGAGCGCATGGAAATGCCTGAGGACAAGATCCGCAAGGTACTGAAGATCGCCAAAGAGCCGATCTCCATGGAAACCCCGATCGGTGACGACGAAGATTCGCACCTGGGCGACTTCATCGAGGACTCCACCATGCAGTCCCCGATCGATGTAGCCACGGTCGAAAGCCTCAAGGAAGCCACCCGTGACGTGCTCTCGGGCCTGACTGCACGCGAAGCCAAGGTGCTGCGCATGCGTTTCGGTATCGACATGAACACCGACCACACCCTCGAAGAGGTGGGCAAGCAGTTTGACGTAACGCGTGAGCGGATCCGTCAGATCGAAGCGAAGGCGTTGCGCAAACTGCGCCACCCGACTCGCAGCGAGCACCTGCGCTCCTTCCTCGACGAGTGATGACAAAACCCCGGCCCAGGCCGGGGTTTTTCTTTAGTGGCCCGCCACATAAAGCCCCCCTTCCGTTGCACGCCTGCAGCAATGCCCGTCTACACTCGACTTCAGACCACCTGAGTGCGAGGCTGCCATGTCCCTGAAGCCGGCCATTCTGTTGCTGATCCTGATTCTGTGGAACACAACGGCCGGCGCCCTGACCCTGACAGATGAGGAGAAAACCTGGCTGGCTGCCCACCCGCAGCTCAACCTGGGCGTAGACGCCTCTTGGCCACCGTTCGAGTTTCGCGACCAGGAGGGCCGTTACCAGGGATTGGCCGCCGACTACATCGCCATGATCCAGCAGCGCCTGGGTGTGACGTTCAAACCGGTCGAACCCAGCAGCTGGACCGAGGTGCTGGCGCAGGCGCGGGAAAGCCGTATCGACCTGCTGCCCGGCATCATGTCCACCCCGGAACGCCAGGGCTTCCTGGCCTTCACTCGCCCATACCTCGACTTCCCCATTGTCATCCTCGCGCACAAAGGCGGCGCACAACCGCGAAAGCTGGCTGACCTGTACGGCCTGAAAATCGCCGTGGTAGAAAACTACGCCCCGCACGAGTTGCTGCGCACCCACCACCCGGACCTCAACCTGGTTGCCCTGCCAAACGTCAGCTCCACGCTGCAAGCCCTGGCCACCGACCAGGTGGATGCCGTGGTCGGCGACCTCGCTTCCAGTATCTGGAGCCTGCGCCAACTCAAGCTCGAAGGCCTCTACGTCAGCGGCGAAACGCCCTACCGTTATCAGCTGGCGATGGCCGTCCCCCGCGACAAGAGCGTGCTGGTCGGCATTCTCGATAAAGTGATGGCCGACATGAGCAGCAGCGAAATCAGCCAGATCCAGCAGCACTGGGTAGGCAATGTGGTCGACCAGCGGATGTTCTGGTCCGACATGCTGGTGTATGGCCTGCCAGCGGTGCTGTTGCTGATGGCTGTACTGGCAGCGGTCATTCGCATCAACCGCCGGCTCAGCTCGGAAATTTCCCGGCGCATCGCCCTGGAGCAAGAGCTGCGCAGCAGCGAATACCACTATCGCGGCCTGGTCGAGAGCCTGTCAGCCATCGCCTGGGAAGCCGATGCCAACGACTTCACCTACAGCTACGTTTCCCCCCATGCCGAGGACCTGCTCGGCTACCCATTGAGTGACTGGCTCAGGCCCGGTTTCTGGCGCAGCATCCTGCACCCGGAGGACGCGCTCTGGGCCCAGGCCTACTGCGACAGCGAGACCGCAGCGGGGCGGGACCACAGCCTGGACTACCGGGTGATCCGGGCTGACGGCCAGCCCCTCTGGGTACGCAACATCGTCAGCATGATCGAACACGGCCACCAGCCCGTGATGCGCGGGCTGATGATCGACATCAGCGAAACCAAGCGCACTGAGGACGCCCTGCGCCTGTCCGAACAGAAGTTCGCCTCGGTATTCCAGCAGTGCCCCGATATCTTGCTGATCGCCCGCCACAGCGATGGCTGCCTGCTGGAGGTAAACGAGGCGTTTGAAGAGCAGATCGGCCTGCCGCCAGACCAGGTCATTGGCCGCACCGCCACCGACCTTGACCTTTGGGGCATAGAAGGCAGTGGCCCGCTCCTGCTTGAAAGATTGCACCAAGGTGGTATCCGCAACCTGGAAATGAGCTTCCGCCGCAGCAACGGCCAACTGTTCACCGGCCTGACTTCGGCCGAAACCTTCGAACTGGACGGCACGCCCGCGCTGGTTGTGGCAGTACGCGACATCAGCCAGCTGAAGGAGACCCAGCAGCAGCTGCAAACTTCAGAAGAAAAGTTCGCAAAGGCCTTCCACGCCTCGCCCGACGGCCTGCTGCTGTCGCGCCAGAGCGACGGGTTGCTGCTGGAGGTGAACGAGGGCTTCTGCCGCCTCACCGGCTACGCCCTCAACCCAACCATCGACCAGACCTCGCTGGACCTGGGCATCTGGGTCGACCTCAACGAGCGCAAACGCCTGGTCGACCAGCTCAACCGCGACGGCTTCGTGCGCGACTTCACCTGCCATATCCGTCGCAGCGACGGGCAGATCCGCCTTTGCGAGCTGTCCGCCCGCCCCCTGCCGATTACCGGCGTCGACTGCATGCTGACCATCGCCCGCGACATCACCGAGCGTCACCTGATGCAAGAAAAGCTGCAACTGGCCGCCACCGTGTTCGAGAACACTGCCGAAGGCGTGTTGATCACCGACATTGACCAGCGCATCAGTGCCGTCAACCGCGCCTTCAGTGAAATCACCGGCTACAGCGAGATCGAAGCCCTCGGCCAGACCCCGCGCCTGCTCGCCTCTGGCCAGCACGACAGCGCTTTCTATCTGGCCATGTGGCACCAGCTTACCGACGAGGGCCACTGGCAGGGCGAAATCTACAACAAGCGCAAGAACGGCGAACTTTACCCAAGCTGGCTGACCATCAGTGCCGTGCGCAACAGCGACCGCGAGATCACCCACTTCGTGGCGGTTTTTGCAGACATCTCCAGCATCAAGCACGCCCAGGCCAAACTCGACTATCAGGCCCACCACGACCCGCTGACCGGCCTGCCCAATCGCACCCTGTTCGAAAACCGGCTGCAGGGCGTACTCACCTGCGCGCAAGTCTCCAACCGCCAAGGCGCAGTGCTGTTCCTGGACCTCGACCGCTTCAAGCACATCAACGACAGCCTTGGCCACCCGGTCGGTGACCTGCTGCTCAAGGGCATCGCCCAGCGCTTGAAAGAGCAGGTACGCGACGTTGACACCGTAGCCCGCCTGGGTGGCGACGAATTCATTATTCTGCTGCCCGGCCTGCACAAGCCCAGTGACGCCAGCACTATCGCCAACAAGCTACTGGCCTGCTTCAACGCACCGTTCCAGGCCGGCGAGCACGAGTTTTTCACCAGCGCCAGCATCGGCATCAGTCTTTACCCACAGGATGGCACCGACGTCTCCACACTGATCCGCAACGCCGACGCCGCCATGTACCGCTCCAAGGCCAAAGGCCGTAACCGCGTCGAAGCCTACACCCGCGACCTCACCGCCCAGGCCAGCGAGCGCATCGCCCTGGAGCATGAACTGCGCCGGGCCGTCGAACGCAACGAAATGAGCCTGTGCTTCCAGCCCAAGCTCAGCCTTAAAACCCAGAGCCTGGTGGGTGCTGAAGCGCTGATCCGCTGGAGCCACCCGACCTTTGGTGAGGTACCGCCGGAACACTTCATCCACCTGGCGGAAGAGAACGGCACCATCCTGCAGCTCGGCGACTGGGTACTGGAGCAAGCCTGCCGGCAGATGCAGGCCTGGAAGCAGCACTATGAACCCTTCGGCCCGCTGTCGATCAACCTTGCCGGCGCCCAGCTGCGCCACCCACACCTGGCACGGCGCATCGAACAACTGCTCAAGCACCATCAGTTGAAGGCCGGTGACCTGCAGTTGGAAATCACCGAAAACTTCATCATGAGCCAGGCAGAAGAGGCCCTGGCCGTGCTGTACCAGTTGAAGAAACTCGGCGTACAGCTGGCCATCGACGACTTTGGCACCGGCTATTCGTCGCTGAGCTACCTGAAGCGCCTGCCGCTGGACATCCTCAAGATCGACAAGTCGTTCATCCGCGGCCTGCCCGACGACCCACACGACGCCGCCATCGCCCGGGCGATCATTGCCTTGGGCCGCAGCATGCAGTTGACCATCATTGCCGAAGGCGTGGAAAACCAGGCCCAGCAGCGTTTTCTGGCGGCCGAGGGCTGCGAGCAGATCCAGGGCTACATCGTCAGCCTCCCGCTACCACCAGAGGAATTCGCAGCCGCGTTTCTTCGCATAGCACTATCGGATCTTTCAGATGGCACAGGTGCGAAACCCTCGTTATAATCCGCCCACTTACTGAGGGCCTATAGCTCAGTTGGTTAGAGCAGAGGACTCATAATCCTTTGGTCCACGGTTCGAGTCCGTGTGGGCCCACCAGCTTAGAAGCCGCGCACTGCGCGGCTTTTTCATGCCCGCAAGAAATAAATGGTCAGGGGGGTGTACATCCAGCGCAGCGGCGCCGAGCGCATGACCTTGGAAGTGGCGCTGAGACACTATCTCAGCGAAATCAGCCCCACCAAGAAGCCGATCACCCAGCACGCCGATAATCGCGGAAAGGCGCCCTATCGATACTTCAAGCCAAACACCCTAGCTTGAGGATCAGACAATGAGCCGAATAGCCGCCATAATCAGCTCACAAAATGAGCCGAATATGCTCGCTAATCGGCTCACAGATGAGCAAGCCTATGAATGAACCTGGGCCTGCCCCGTGACAACGGACGCCAAGAAGCTGGCTACAGAGCCAACTGCCTCAAGTCTTTGCGTATTCGTTCGGTGCGCTCATCACTGGCGCGGCGCCTGGGGATAAACGAAGAAGGCCGCACCACTGCACGATCCAGTCCATCGGGCGAGGCCATCTACTATGGGCAAACCCATAAGAACCCTCCCAGTCTGCTCCACCACCCCCTCTGCCAACGTCCACAAATGTACCGCTGTTGGTTAACCCCCTCCCGGACGCATCTCGACCTGTCGCGGGTTGTAGAAGGTAATGCCAGGCGGAATGTCCCGCGTAACCAACGACATCGCGCCAATCACCACGTCATCGCCAATGTCGATACGATCAGCAACGATGCAACTGTTGGCGCCCATGCTGACGTTGTCGCCAATGCGCAGGGCGTACTCATCCAGCCCCAGGGTCTTGATGCCGATCGAGCAGTTCTGCCGGACGAAGAAATTGCGCCCGATGCTGACGTACCGGGTAATCACCACCCCAGGCAGGTGCGCGATGCGCAGGCCGGGGGCGATCTGGGCGCAGATGTCGATGTCTATGGCGTACTTTAGGTTGAGCCGCTGCTGCATGCGCCTGGCGTGGCGCCGGGCCAGGCCGCCGCGGGCGTCGAGGTACTGGGCCAGGCGATAGGCGAAGAGAAAACGTAGTTTGTTGTCCTTGCGTGCGCGGCGCAGCACGTTGAACAGTAGGCTGATACGGCGTCCGGGCCTTTTCTTGTTGGCGACTTCCAGTCGCCAGCATTCGAGCAGGTGGTCGAGGTTCACGCTGAGGTTCCCGTTGGACTACCGCTTCATCATGCCGAATTAGTGCCGAAGACGCAGCCTTCAGAGATACGCGGCCGTTCTCACAGAAAGTGCCAAACCGACGCCATCAACGGTGATCGACTGCACCTGGCCTTGCCCTGATTGGCACAGGCTGGCTAGGCTAGCGGGCCAACCGTAGAGACTCGCCATGTCGGATTCCCGCTCCATCACGCTGGATGAAATCGATCGCCAGCTGATCGCCCTGCTGCAAATCAACGCCCGCGAAAGCGTCGCCACCCTCGCCCGCCAGTTGGGCATCGCCCGCACCACCGTCAATTCGCGCCTGGAGCGGCTGGAGAAAAACAAGGTTATCTCCGGCTATGGCGTACGCCTGGGCCAGAGTGTGATAGGCGGCGGGTTGCAGGCGTATGTCGGGATCAAGGTACAGCCGCGTTCCGGCAAGGACGTGGTGCGGCGCCTGAGTGCCATGGGCCAGGTGCAGCAGCTGTGTGCGGTAAGCGGCGAATTCGACTATGTGGCCTGGCTGCGTACGGACTCGCCCGAGCAGCTGGATCAGTTGCTCGACCAGATTGGCAGTGTCGACGGGGTGGAGAAAACCACCACGTCGATCATTCTCAGCAGCAAGGTGGACCGTGGACAGCCGCTTTGAACGGACTGGCGCTCGGGTGGGGTTATCGATGAGGCCGGTTGTAGGAGCGTGTTTACCCGCGAATGGGGCAGAGAATCTACCGACGCATTCGCGGGTAAACCCGCTCCTACAAAGGGCCAGGGCGGTTTTTGAATTACCTCGACCGGCTGCTTCGTCTTAATGAACATGAGCTTAATCATTACGACGAAACTAACTACATTCAGACAACACTCTGCACCTTAATTACGAACACCCCACTCCCTAAAATGACAGCCAGGCATCTCCTATACTCAGGCTCCGCTCCTCGCGCAGCCTCTCTGGCAAGGTCATTTCATGAACAAGAAGAACCGCCACCCCGCCGACGGCAAGAAGCCAATCACCATTTTCGGCCCGGACTTCCCTTTTGCTTTCGACGACTGGCTGGAACACCCGGCAGGCCTGGGCAGCATTCCGGCTGAGCGCCATGGGGAAGAGGTGGCCATTGTCGGTGCCGGTATCGCCGGCCTGGTAGCGGCCTACGAGCTGATGAAGCTGGGCCTCAAGCCGGTGGTGTACGAGGCGTCCAGGCTGGGCGGCCGGCTGCGCTCGCAAGCCTTCAATGGCACTGACGGGATCGTTGCCGAGCTGGGTGGCATGCGCTTCCCGGTGTCGTCCACCGCCTTCTACCACTACGTCGACAAGCTGGGCCTGGAAACCAAACCCTTCCCCAACCCGCTGACCCCGGCTTCGGGCAGCACAGTGATCGACCTGGAAGGCCAGACCTACTACGCCGAGAAGCCCACCGACCTGCCGCAACTGTTTCATGAGGTCGCCGACGCCTGGGCCGATGCGCTGGAGAGCGGTGCGCAGTTCGCCGATATCCAGCAGGCCATCCGCGACCGTGATGTACCGCGCCTGAAGGAACTCTGGAACAAGCTGGTGCCGCTGTGGGACGACCGCACCTTCTACGACTTCGTCGCCACCTCGCGCTCTTTTGCCAAGCTGAGCTTCCAGCACCGAGAAGTGTTCGGCCAGGTCGGTTTCGGCACCGGCGGTTGGGACTCGGACTTCCCCAACTCGATGCTGGAAATCTTCCGCGTGGTGATGACCAACTGCGACGACCACCAGCACCTGGTGGTCGGGGGCGTGGAACAAGTGCCACAGGGCATCTGGCGCCACGTACCGGAACGCTGCGTGCATTGGCCAGAGGGCACCAGCCTGAGCACGCTGCATGGCGGCGCACCACGTACCGGGGTCAAGCGCATTGCCCGCGCCGCCGATGGCCGCCTGGCGGTCACCGACAACTGGGGCGATACCCGCCACTACAGCGCAGTACTCGCCACCTGCCAGACCTGGTTGCTGACCACCCAGATCGACTGCGAGGAATCGCTGTTCTCGCAAAAGATGTGGATGGCCCTGGACCGTACCCGCTACATGCAGTCGTCGAAAACCTTCGTCATGGTCGACCGCCCGTTCTGGAAGGACAAGGACCCGGAAACCGGCCGTGACTTGCTGAGCATGACCCTCACCGATCGACTCACCCGCGGCACTTACCTGTTCGACAACGGCAACGACAAGCCCGGGGTGATCTGCCTGTCGTACTCGTGGATGAGCGACGCACTGAAGATGCTGCCGCACCCGGTGGAAAAGCGCGTGCAACTGGCCTTGGATGCGCTGAAGAAGATCTACCCGAAGACCGATATCGCCGGCCATATCATCGGCGACCCGATCACGGTTTCCTGGGAGGCCGACCCGTACTTCCTCGGCGCCTTCAAAGGCGCGCTTCCCGGCCATTACCGCTACAACCAGCGCATGTACGCGCACTTCATGCAGCAGGACATGCCAGCGGAGCAGCGCGGTATCTTCATTGCCGGGGACGACGTGTCATGGACCCCCGCCTGGGTTGAAGGCGCGGTGCAGACGTCGCTGAATGCGGTGTGGGGTATCATGAACCACTTGGGTGGCCACACCCACCCCGACAACCCAGGCCCAGGCGATGTGTTCAACGAAATCGGCCCGATCGCCCTGGCGGATTGAGACAAGGAGGCACCATGCGCATCGCTCTGTACCAAGGTGCACCCAAGCCACTGGACGTGCCCGGCAACCTGCAACGGCTGCGCCACCAGGCGCAGCTGGCGGCCGCACAAGGCGCCCGGTTGCTGGTCTGCCCGGAGATGTTCCTGACCGGCTACAACATCGGCCTGGCCCAGGTCGAGCGCCTGGCCGAGGCCGCCGATGGCCCGGCAGCCATGACCGTGGTGGAAATCGCCCAGGCGCATCGCATCGCCATTGTCTATGGCTACCCGGAGCGCGGCGATGACGGGGCGATCTACAACAGCGTGCAGTTGATCGATGCGCATGGCCGCAGCCTGAGCAATTACCGCAAGACCCACCTGTTCGGTGAACTGGACCGCTCAATGTTCAGCCCAGGCGCCGACCACTTCCCGGTAGTGGAACTGGAAGGCTGGAAGGTTGGCCTGCTGATCTGCTACGACATCGAGTTCCCGGAGAACGCCCGGCGCCTGGCGCTGGATGGCGCCGAGCTGATCCTGGTGCCGACGGCGAACATGACGCCGTACGACTTTACCTGCCAGGTGACCGTGAGGGCACGGGCGCAGGAAAACCAGTGCTACCTGGTATATGCCAACTACTGCGGCGCGGAAGACGAGATCCAGTATTGCGGGCAGAGCAGCATCATCGGCCCGGATGGCAGTTTACTGGCCATGGCTGGGCGGGATGAGTGCCAGTTGTTGGCAGAGCTGGAACATGAACGGGTGGTGCAGGGGCGCATGGCGTTTCCCTACCTGATCGACTTGCGCCAGGAACTGCACCTGCGTAAAGGCTGACAGGGGCCGCTATGCGGCCCATTCGCGGGCACGCCCGCTCCCACGGGATCTGCGCTGCCTTTCATACCGGCGCCATACCCCGCGAATAGGCCGAGCCTGCAAACAAATCGGTTAGCATGGAAAGCCGCCACCGGAGCCCCCATGCCTGACGCCACTCGCCAACTCACCCTCGTCAACGGCTTGCAGTTGACCCTGCGCCACGCCCCGCGCCTCAAACGCTCGGCCGCCGCACTGCGGGTGCATGCGGGTAGCCACGACGCACCTGCCAAATGGCCCGGTCTGGCGCACTTCCTCGAACACCTGTTCTTCCTCGGTACCCCGCGCTTCCCGCTGGAAGACGGCCTGATGCGCTACGTACAAGCCCTGGGCGGACAGGTCAACGCCAGCACCCGTGAACGCGCCACCGACTTTTTCTTCGAGGTGCCACCCAACGCGCTAGGCGGCGGTCTCGAGCGCCTGTGCCAAATGCTGGCAGAACCGGATCTGGGCATCGAACGCCAACGCCGTGAACGCGAAGTGATCCACGCCGAATTCATCGCCTGGTCGCGCAATCCATCGGCCCAACAACAGTTCGCCCTGCTGCAGTCAGTGTCAGCCAAGCATCCACTGGGCGCTTTTCATGCTGGCAATCGATACACCCTGGCCTTGCACGATGCGGCCTTCCAGCAAGCGCTTGCGGGCTTTCATCAGCGCTTCTACCAAGGCGGCCAGATCTGCTTGAGCCTTTGCGGGCCGCAGCCGCTGGATGAACTTGAACGCCTTGCCCGGCAGCATGCCGAACTGTTCGCCGCAGGTGAGCGCGGGCCGCAAATGCCGCCGCCGCCACTGCCAGCAATCGCTAGCTCCCTGACCTTCACTCACCAAGGCCTCCCCAGCGGCGCCGAGCAAGCCTTGGAACTGCTGTTCGCTTACCTGGAGGACAGCCGCCCAGGTACCTGGCTGGGCGCGCTTCGCGAGCGTGGCTGGCTACAAAGCTTCACGGCCGAAAAGCTGTACGCGTTTGCCGGTCAGCTGCTGTGGCACCTTGACCTGAAGCTAAGTACCGACGCTTGCCCGGACGAAACCTGCGCCCTGCTGCAAGGTTGGTTCAGGTTCATCCGCCAGGCCGACCGCGAACAGTTGAACCACCAATTCGGCTTGCTGCAGCGCAGCCGTGCGCACAGTGCCAGCGCGCTCGAGCTGGCCCGCCGGGACAGCACAGGCCAGCCGTTCGCCAAGCTGAATACCCAAGGGTTGCAGGCGCTTGGCGCCCTGCTGGAAAGCCTGCCAGGTAGCGACCATGGCAATTGGCAGCACTTGCCAGTCGACCCATTGCTGATGGCAGACCTGCCCCATGCCAAGGCGCAGCCGCTGCCGGCAGCGCTGAAGATCAGTGACCAGCTCCCGCCCACGCGCCAATACGCTGCGCTGTACCTGCGCTGGCATGTACCTTCACCTTTGCGCCAGCCCTTGCAGCGTGTGCTGGAACAGGCCCTGGCACCACTGCAGGAACGTTGTGACCGCGCCTCCGTGCAACTGCAGTACAGCAGCGCCGGAGAATACTGGCAGTTGCGCTGCGCCGGCCTGCCAGCAGCAGTGCTGCGCGCAGTGGAACAAGCATTGGCCTTGATGCTCAAGCCACCTGCCAGTTGCTGGCTGCCCTGCACGGCGCAGCCCCCGGTCCTGATCCCCATCAGGGCCCTGCTCAAGCAACTGCCAGACGCGGTACGGGGTAGCCTGCCCGCAGCGGTGCCCGCCGACACGCTGAACCAGCGGCAACTCGACAGCCTGTGGCTGCACACCGAGTGGCATGGCATGGCTGCAGGCTTCGAGGATACCGCGCTAAACGCCTTGGGCACTGCGCTGCAGCAGTGCCCTGGGCAAGGCTCGCGGCCTGGCCCCCTGCCAACATGGGCAAACCACCGCTGGCAGCACGCCCAAGTGCCAGGCAGCGAACATGCCCTGCTGCTGTTCTACCCGTTGCCTGCGGCCAAAGAAGCCGCAGGCCGTCTGTTAGCCCAGTTGCTGCAAGGGCCGGTTTACCAACGCCTGCGGGTGGAATTGCAACTCGGTTATGCGGTGTTCAGCGCCTTTCGTCAGGTCGAGGGGGTCGGTGGGCTGCTGTTCGGCGTGCAGTCCCCCCACACCGGCCAGGCACAGGTGCTCGGCCACCTGCTCGACCTGCTGCGCCATGGCGTCACCCTTGACCCGGCCGCTCGCCAGGCATTGGCTGGGCAATTCGACGAGCCCGCCATGGCCAACGCCGATGTCGCCGAATGGGCGTGGCAGACATACTTGGCCACACAACCCAATAGGCTGGATGTGCTGCGCAGGTCTATTCTGACTACGCGGCAGACGGATCTGGACCACCTGCTGAGCAACCTGCTCGACACAGGTTCCGCTTGGCTATGCTTGGCCAACGCTGCCGCGCCAGACACTTCCTGACAGGGCGAAAATCGATGATTATTACGCGAACTGCAACGGCGCTTCTCGAATAATTAACCTTCCGGTTCAAATTTTTCTTGTAAGATAGCGCAATCCCGGTTTCAGGGAACTGCCAACGCATGGCGGTACCCAAGTAGTAGCTGAACAACCCAACCCTCATTCGGAAGGAGTAATTCCATGTGGACCAAACCTGCATACACTGACCTGCGTATCGGCTTCGAAGTTACTATGTACTTCGCTAACCGCTAAGCCAGGCTTAGGGTTTCACGCCTCGGCCTGCCGGGGCGTTTTCGTTTTTTCCGATCCGGTTTCTGCATAGAGAGTGGCCATGTACATCCAGGTTCTCGGCTCCGCCGCCGGTGGCGGGTTCCCGCAGTGGAACTGCAACTGCGTCAACTGCAAGGGCTACCGTGATGGCACCCTGCAAGCCACGGCGCGCACCCAGTCATCCATCGCCCTGTCCGACGACGGTGTGCACTGGATACTGTGCAATGCCTCGCCCGACATCCGCGCCCAACTGCAGGCCTTTGCGCCGATGCAGCCGGCCCGGGCCCTGCGCGACACCGGCATCAACGCCATCGTCCTGCTGGACAGCCAGATCGACCACACCACCGGCCTGCTCAGCCTGCGCGAAGGCTGCCCGCATCAGGTGTGGTGCACGGACATGGTCCACCAGGACCTGACCACCGGTTTCCCGCTGTTCAACATGCTCAGCCACTGGAACGGTGGCCTGCAGTGGAACCGTATCGAGCTGGAAGGCAGCTTCGTGATCGACGCCTGCCCCAACCTCAAGTTCACCCCCTTCCCCCTGCGTAGCGCCGCGCCGCCTTATTCGCCACACCGCTTCGACCCGCACCCGGGCGATAACCTTGGTTTGATGGTCGAAGACACCCGCACCGGCGGCAAGCTGTTCTACGCCCCGGGCCTGGGCCAGGTCGACGAAAAGCTGCTGGCGATGATGCACGGTGCCGACTGCCTGCTGGTCGACGGCACCCTGTGGGAAGACGACGAAATGCAGCGCCGTGGCGTGGGCACCCGCACCGGCCGCGAGATGGGTCACCTGGCCCAGAACGGCCCTGGCGGCATGCTGGAAGTGCTCGACGGCTTCCCGCGCCAGCGCAAAGTGCTTATCCACATCAACAACACCAACCCGATTCTCGATGAAAACTCCCCCGAGCGCGCCGAAGTCCTGCGCCGCGGTGTGGAAGTTGCCTTCGATGGCATGAGCATCGAGTTGTAAAACAGTCCGTGATGCGACACAGGCCCTGTGGGAGCGGGCATGCCCGCGAAGCATCCAACACGGTGTATGGCACCGGCTTCGCCGGTGTTCGCGGGCATGCCCGCTCCCACAGGGTGAATATGTGTCAGCCCTGACAATCGCTTTACAGGAGCCAGCCGAATGAGCGACGCACTGCCTATGTCCCCTGCCGAGTTCGAGCAGGCCTTGCGCGCCAAGGGCGCCTATTATCACATCCATCACCCATACCACGTGGCGATGTACCAAGGTCGCGCCACCCGCGAGCAGATCCAGGGCTGGGTGGCCAACCGCTTTTATTACCAAGTCAACATCCCGATGAAAGATGCCGCGATCCTGGCCAACTGCCCGGACCGCGAAGTGCGCCGCGAGTGGATCCAGCGCCTGCTCGACCACGATGGTGCGCCTGGCGAGGATGGCGGCATCGAAGCCTGGCTGCGCCTGGGCCAGGCTGTCGGGCTGGACCCGGACCAATTGCGCTCGCAAGAACTGGTATTGCCCGGCGTGCGCTTTGCTGTGGACGCCTACGTCAACTTCGCCCGCCGCGCCAGCTGGCAGGAAGCCGCCAGCAGCTCGCTGACCGAGCTGTTCGCCCCGCAAATCCACCAATCGCGCCTGGACAGCTGGCCACAGCACTACCCGTGGATCGACCCCGCCGGCTACGAGTACTTCCGTACCCGCCTGGGCCAGGCTCGGCGCGATGTGGAACACGGCCTGGCGATTACCCTGCAGCACTACACCACCCGCGCGGGCCAGGAGCGTATGCTGGAGATATTGCAGTTCAAGCTGGATATCCTCTGGAGCATGCTCGATGCCATGAGCATGGCCTACGAACTGAACCGCCCGCCCTATCACTCCGTCACCCAGGAACGGGTGTGGCACAAGGGAATCACCCTATGAGTTTCGACCGTAAGCAGGTACCGAACTGGCGCCCCGGCTATCGTTTCCAGTACGAGCCGGCGCAAAAGGGCCATGTGTTGCTGTACCCCGAAGGCATGATCAAGCTCAACGACAGCGCGAGCCTGATCGGTGGCCTGATCGACGGCCAGCGTGACGTGGCAGCGATTATCAGCGAACTCGAACAGCAATTCCCCGGTGTCCCGGAAGTGGCGGACGACATCGAGCAGTTCATGGAGGTGGCCCGTGCCGAACACTGGATCGTCCTCGCCTGAGTTGCCGCCCACGCCCGAGGTCGGCCTGCCGCTGTGGCTGCTGGCCGAGCTCACCTACCGCTGCCCGCTGCAGTGCCCTTACTGCTCCAACCCGCTGGACTTCGCCGCCCAGGGCCAGGAGCTGAGCACCGAACAGTGGTTCAAGGTCATGGCTGAAGCGCGGGAAATGGGTGCCGCACAAATCGGCTTTTCCGGCGGTGAACCGCTGGTACGCCAGGACCTTGCTCAACTGATCGCAGAGGCCCGCCGCCTGGGTTACTACACCAACCTGATCACCTCGGGCATTGGCCTGACCGAGGCGCGCATCGCCGAATTCAAGAAGGCTGGCCTGGACCATATCCAGATCAGCTTCCAGGCCAGCGACGAGCAGGTGAACAACCTGCTGGCCGGCTCGAAAAAGGCTTTTGCACAGAAGCTGGAAATGGCCCGCGCGGTAAAAGCCCATGGCTACCCGATGGTGCTCAACTTCGTCACCCATCGGCACAACATCGACAAGATCGACCGCATCATCGAGTTGTGCATTGCCCTGGAGGCCGACTTTGTCGAGCTCGCCACTTGCCAGTTCTATGGCTGGGCGCACCTCAACCGCCTGGGGCTGCTGCCAACCCGCGCGCAGCTCGAGCGGGCCGAACGTATCACCAACGAATACCGGGACAAGCTCAAGGCCGAGGGCAACCCGTGCAAGCTTATTTTCGTTACCCCTGACTACTACGAAGAGCGCCCCAAGGCCTGCATGAACGGCTGGGGCAACCTGTTCCTCACCATCACCCCGGACGGCACCGCATTGCCCTGCCACGGCGCCCGCCAGCTACCCGTGCAGTTCCCGAATGTACGCGACCACGACTTGCACCATATCTGGTATGAATCGTTCGGTTTCAACCGCTTCCGTGGCTATGAGTGGATGCGCGAACCTTGCCGCTCCTGCGACGAGAAAGAAAAGGACTTCGGCGGCTGTCGCTGCCAGGCCTTCATGCTGACCGGCGATGCCAGCAATGCCGACCCGGTGTGCGCCAAGTCGACCGAGCACGGCATCATCCTCAAAGCCCGCGAGGAGGCAGAAACCGCCCAGCTCGCGATCGAACAGATGACCTTCCGCAATGATCGAAACTCCCGTGTCATCGCCCGCGGCTGAATTCAGCGCGGCCCAGGCAGTGGCCGCCGGTACCGACTTCGCCGAACTCAAGGTCAGTGCCGACGGGCTGTTCTGGAACGAATTCCGCCCGGCCGACGGTGCTTGCCGTATCTGGCACTGGTTGCACTACCAAGCCCGCTGCCTGACCCCGGACGGCTTCAGCGTGCGCAGTCGAGTCTACGAATATGGTGGTGGCAGCTTCTGCCTGGGCGGCGACGGGCTGGTGTTCGTCAACGAAAAGGACCAGCAGGTCTACACCCAGCCGCTGGACGATCTGTTACCACGTGCACTGACCCAGGATGCCAGCTGCCGCTATGGCGATGTGCAGTGGCACGACGGCCACGTACTGGCCGTCGAAGAGCGCCATGCCGAGCAGGTAGAGCACCGCCTGGTCGCTTTGGGTGACAGCCGCCGCGAGGTGCTCGCCGAGGGTGCCGACTTCTACGCCTCGCCTGCCGTCAGTGCCGATGGCCAGCGCCTGGCGTGGATCGAATGGGACCGCCCGGCGCAGCCCTGGACCGTCACCCGGCTGATGTGTCGCACGCGCGATGCCAGCGGCCACTGGGGGCCGGCGCAATGTGTAGCCGCCGCAGAAGAATCGTTGCAACAACCACGCTTCGATGCCGAAGGTCGGCTCTACTGCCTGTCCGACCGCAATGGCTTCTGGCAACCCTGGGGTGAGGTCGATGGCCAATGGCAGGCGTTGCCTGCCGCACCGGCGGACCATGCTGCTGCGCCTTGGCAATTGGGGACCTGTACCTGGTTGGCACTGAGCCCGCAAAGCTACCTGGCCAGCTGGTTCGAAGACGGCTTCGGGCAATTGGGGCTGCGTGGCGAAGATGGCCGTATGGAGCATTTCGCCAGTGCCTACACACGCTTTCGCAGCCTGGCCATGGACAGCGAACACCTGTATGCCATTGCCGCCTCGCCCATCAGCCCACCAGCAGTCATTGCCATTGACCGCAGCAACCACGACGTACGTGTGCTGGCCGGCGGTGCCGAAATGCTGCCGGCAGGGCAAATCAGCCTGCCACAGTCGATCCACTACGGCAGTGGCGGCGAGCAGGCCCATGGTTTCTTCTACCCGCCAGCGCAGTCGCAAGGCGCCGCGCCGCTGGTGGTGTTCATCCACGGCGGGCCAACCTCAGCCTGCTATCCCGTGCTCGACCCGCGCATCCAGTACTGGACCCAGCGTGGCTTTGCCGTGGCCGACCTCAACTACCGGGGCAGCACCGGCTATGGTCGGGAATACCGCCAGGCCCTGCACCAGCGCTGGGGCAAAAGTGACGTGGCCGATGCCTGCGCGGCGGTCGAATACCTGGCTGCTCAAGGCCTGGTCGACAAGCACAAGGCGTTTATCCGCGGCGGTAGCGCCGGTGGCTACACCACCTTGTGCGCCTTGGCGTTCCATGACGTGTTCCGCGCTGGCGCCAGCCTCTATGGGGTCAGCGACCCGCTAGCCCTTGGCCGTGCCACGCACAAGTTCGAAGGGGATTACCTGGACTGGCTGATCGGCGACCCGCAGCGGGACGCTGAACGCTATCGCCAGCGCACGCCGCTGCTGCATGCGCAGCGCATCAAGGTGCCGGTGATTTTCTTCCAGGGTGAGCTGGATGCGGTGGTGGTGCCGGAGCAGACACGCGCCATGTTGGCGGCGCTACAGGCCAACGGGATCGACGCTGAAGGGCATTTTTATGCGGAGGAGCGGCACGGGTTCCGCAAAGCGCAGAACCTGGCGCATGCCTTGGAAGAAGAGTGGAAATTCTATTGCCGGGTGTTGGCGCAATAGTTCCAGGCGCCCCGAGCAGGAGCGACCTTGCGCTGCTCCTGCAGGGGCCAATCTCTGCCTGTATCAACGCTTGGCGATGATATACACCGCATGCACGATCCCCGGAATGTATCCCAGCAAGGTCAGCAGAATATTCAGCCAGAACGCCCCGCCAAACCCCACCTGCAGAAACACGCCCAGAGGTGGCAGAAGAATGGCGATGATGATGCGAATAAAGTCCATGCGAGTCTCTCCTGAAGGGTTACATCAAAGACTAGCTCCCAGCCGTAGAGGTTCCACAGGCAAAAAAAAACGCCCCGGGCCGAATGAAACAGGCCAGGGGCGATGCGCAGGAACGCCAGACGGTTCGTTGAATTCTTTGGCAGGCCGCTACGCTGGCACTTCGCGACGGGCCTGCTGCTGGGCATGCAGGCGGGCGAAAGCGCGCGCCAGGCGCAGCAGCATTTCGTCGATGTTGCCTTTGCTCACAGTCAGCGCCGGAGAAAAGCGCACCACATCCGTTTGCGGCGCGTTGAGCAGCAGGCCCTCGTGCAGGGCCGCAGCCACCAGCTCGCGGGCCAGGTTTTCTTTCAGTTGCAGGGCCCATAGCAGCCCGTGACCGCGCACTTCACCCTGACCATAGCGCCCGGTCAGGCGGCTCAGGCCTTCACGCAGGTGACGACCGTTATCCTGAACCTGGGCCAGAAAGCCAGGTTCCAGCACGCTGTCCAGCACCGCCAGGCCGGCGGCGCACATCAGCGCGTTGCCATGGTGGCTGCCGTCCAGCTCACCAGGCTCGGCGCAGCATGCCTTGCCCCTGGCCAGCAAGGCGGCCAGCGGCACGCCGCCCCCTAGGCCCTTGCCCAAGGTAATGATGTCGGCACGCACGCCATAGAGCTCCTCGGCCAACAGCGCACCACAGCGACCAATACCGGTCTGCACCTCATCTAGGATCAGCAGGATGCCCAGTTCGCGGCAGAGCGTTTCCACGCCTTTGAGGTATTCCTGAGTAGCGGGAATAACGCCCGCCTCACCCTGTATCGGCTCGAGCATGATCGCCACGGTGCGTGAGTCCACCTCGGCGTGCAGCGCCGCCAGGTCGTTGAACGGCACCTTGCTGAAACCTGGCAGGCCAGGTTCGCAGCGATTGCATGGCAGCGGATCGGACGCGGACAGCGCGCCCAGGCTACGGCCATGGCAGGCTTGGCTGGCAGTAATGATGTGATAGGCGCCATTGCGGTGCAGCTGGCCCCACTTACGCGCCAGCTTGATCGCCCCTTCACAGGCCTCGGCACCGCTGTTGAGCAGGTAGGCCTGGTCACTGCCGGTACTCTGACACAGCCGGTTGACCAGCCCCAGCAGGCCACGGTTGTGGAAGCCCGAGCCCGGGTTGATCAAGGCCTGAGCCTGATTGCCCAATGCTTTGACCAGCACGCTGGGGCTGTGGCCCAAGCTGTTGACCGCACCGCCCTGGGTGAAGTCCAGGTAGGCATGCCCCTCGTTGTCCCACAACCAGGAGCCCTGGCCACGCACGAATACCTGCGCTGCACGTTCGGCGCCGGGCATCAGGCGCTCAGGTGACAGCTCAGATGCTTGCGGCACGATCACCGGCGCACGCTTGGGCTCGGCGGCGGCGGCAGAAGCCGAGCGGCGCAGGTTGAACAGGTTCATCAGGGCTCCAACCAATCACGGTAAAGGGCAGCCACGGTGCGGTCTTGATGCCGACACTCGATATTTTGCCTTGCCTATCAAAAGTGTTTTTCATCCGGGGTAACAATCGACCGAATTATCGCTGTAACCCTTTGGAATACGGCGATAGACTAGGCTTCAACAGGGTTTTCGACCATTTCGTTTTTCCAGCATTTTCGATAAGTGTTTCTTATGGATTTCCGTCAACTGCGTTATTTCGTCGCGGTGTACGAAGAAGGCCACGTAGGCCGCGCCGCCGAACGCCTGTCGCTGTCACAGCCGGCGCTTTCCCAGCAAATCCGCCAGTTGGAACACAGCCTCGATCTCAGCCTGTTCGAGCGCAGCAATAAACGCTTGCTGCCGACCCTGGCCGCCCACACGTTATACAACCATGCCCTGCCGTTGCTCGACGGCCTGCAGCGTGCCCACGAGGCCATGCGCAACTTCAAGGGCCAGTCGCTGCGCACCTTGGCTATCGGTGTATTGCAGACCGTGCGGCCAAGCCTGGTACCGCAGCTGCTTGAACGCCTGCGCAAGGCTCAACCTCACCTGGTCGTGCAGATTTACGAGTTGTCGGGGCTGGAGATCGAACGCCGCCTGCTCAACGGCAGTCTGGACATCGGCATCAGCTACCTGCCGCCGCGCCAGCCAGGGCTGCATGGCCTGCTGTTGTACGAAGATGAGCTGCAACTGGTCATACCCGATACCCACCCGCTGAAGGACTTCAAGAAGGTGTCCATCCGCCAGGCCGCCGAGTTGCCCATGCTGATGCTGGGCGAGGAGTTCCAGATCCGCCAGATCTGGCAGGCGCAGTTGGCCAGCCAGGGCCGACGGCCGCAGGTGCAGGCAGAGATGAACAATATGGCAGGGATTCTCGATAGCCTCGCGCACACGGCGCTGGCCACTATTCTTCCAGGGCGCGCCAAGGAGGCCGCCGAAGATGACCAAGGGCTGCTGTGGAAGCCGTTGAGCGAGCCGCGCGTGCCGTTGAAGGTTGGCCTGGTATTTCGCGATGCCCAGCGCCAGCAGGCCTCTGTAGAGCTGCTGCGCACGTTGCTGGAGGAAGAGACGGACGCCCGCCTGTTGGGGGCATCACCGCGGGATGTGCTGGCCTGAAAAACACGCACGCAAAGAAAACCCCGCCGAAGCGGGGTTTTCCAGACTGTTTCCCTGTGACATCCGTATCGCCCCGCCATCCTGGCAGGTGGTCCTTCGTCGTCGTCCTTGATCTGTCCTTTGCGCTTCCTGCGCAACGTCCATGTGGTAAAGATTAACCGTGGATCCAATCTTAGAACAGTGGTGAAAAGTCACCACGTCGTGTAGGAAAAAGCTTACACAGGAGATTCATCCACAGATATGTCATGGCTGGGGCCGCTTCGCGGCCCCAAAAAACGATCAGAACTGCTCGGCATCCAGCAGGTAAAGCGACTCACTTCCCGCCTTCACCGAAGCCACCAGCGAATCCACCCGTGGCAGCAACCGCGCAAAGTAGAACCGCGCCGTACCCAGCTTGCCCGAATAGAACGCCGCATCTCCCTCACCCGCCTGCGCCGCCCGCGCCATCAGTGCCCACATATAGCCATAGGCAACATAGCCGAAGGCATGCAGGTACTCGACCGAAGCCGCACCAATTTCATTCGGGTTGCCCTTGGCCTGCTGCAATACCCACTCGGTCAGCCCATCGAGCTGATCGAGCGAAGCACCCAGTGGCGTGGTGAATTCGTCCAGTTCGCTGCCTGCACGGGTAATGAACTGGCGGATCTCATCAGAGAACAGCTTGTAGTATGCCCCGCCGCTGGCCACCACTTTACGCCCCATCAGATCGAGGGCCTGGATGCCATTGGTACCCTCGTAGATCTGGGTAATGCGCACATCGCGCACCAACTGCTCCTGCCCCCATTCACGAATGTAGCCATGCCCGCCAAATACTTGCTGGCCGTGCACTGCGCACTCCAGGCCCAGGTCGGTGAGGAAGGCCTTGGCCACCGGCGTCAGCAGTGCCACCAACTCTTCGCTGCGTTTGCGCACGCTGGCGTCTTCGCTGTACTTGGCACTGTCCAGTTGCATGGCCACGTAAGTGGAGAAGGCGCGGCCACCCTCGATCAGCGCCTTCATGGTCAACAGCATGCGACGCACGTCCGGGTGGACGATGATCGGGTCGGCAGCCTTGTCCTTGGCTTGCGGGCCAGTCGGGGCACGGCTTTGCAGGCGATCGCGGGCGTACTCCACGGCGTTCTGGTAGGAGCGCTCGGCCGACGCCAGGCCTTGAATGCCGACGCCCAGGCGCTCGTAGTTCATCATGGTGAACATGGCCGCCAGGCCTTTGTTCGGCTCACCGACGATGTAGCCGACAGCTTCGTCGAAGTTCATCACACAGGTAGCCGAGGCCTGGATGCCCATTTTGTGCTCGATCGAGCCGCAATTGGCCGGGTTCCGCGCACCGAGGCTACCGTCTTCATTGACCAGGAACTTCGGCACCAGGAACAGCGAAATCCCTTTCGGCCCCGCCGGTGCATCCGGCAACTTGGCCAAAACCAGATGGATGATGTTCTTGGTCAGGTCGTGTTCACCGCCGGTGATGAAGATCTTGGTGCCGCTGACCTTGTAGCTGCCGTCAGCCTGGGGCTCGGCCTTGGTACGGATGATGCCCAGGTCGGTGCCGGCATGTGGCTCGGTCAGGCACATGGAACCGGCCCAAACGCCGGCATACATGTTCGGAAGGTATTTTGCCTTCAAGGCCTCGCTGGCGTGGGCGTTGATCGACAGGCAGGCGCCGGCGGTCAGCATCGGATACAGGCCGAAGGCCAGGCTGGACGCGTTGACCATTTCCTCGACCTGGGCCGAGATGGCCTTGGGCATACCCATACCGCCGAACATCGGGTCACCGCCCACGCCCACCCAGCCGCCTTCGGCGTAGGTGTTGTAGGCCTCGATGAAACCGGCTGGGGTGCGCACCACACCGTTGTCCCAGTGGCAGCCCTCTTCGTCGGCGGCGCGGCTGAGCGGCGCAATGGTCTTGGCGGTGACCTTGCCGGCTTCTTCCAGCACGGCCATGGCCGTGTCGGCATCGACAACCTCGGCCAGACCGGGCAACTGCGTCCACTGCTCGGCCACGTTGAAGACTTCATTCAGTACGAAGCGCATGTCGCGCAGGGGCGCTTTATAGTCAGCCATGACAACCTCTCGCTAGTCGGGTCGGGGCGGTCTCGGGGAACCGCGACACTGGGGTTACTGGCAGTGTAACCGAACAACTTTTGCGAGACATAGGGTCATCAATCGACTGCATAGTCTAACTCGGTCACGCCGTACGCACTGCCCCACGCGGTGATTGTCGCCCATGCACCATGACACAATTGCGCCCCGCACCTTTGGCGCTGTAAAGCGCCTGGTCGGCGGATTTCAGTACCGCCTCGGGGTTGCGATGATCCGCCTGGCGCTCGGCCACACCAATGCTGATGGTGACCGAAACCGTGCCGCCGCCGCTGCCAGCGCGGCGCTGGCGGCCGGCGGTATCGTCCTGCGGGCGGTTGTGCTGGTCGCGCAGGTGCATCACGTAATTAGCGATTACTTCACGCACAGCCTCCACATGCGGCACGCATTCCTCGGCGGTCTTGCCGGCGAACACCAGGGCGAACTCTTCCCCACCATAACGGTAGGCGCGGCCACCGCCGGTGACCTTGGACAAGCGGCTGGCGACCAACCGCAGCACCTGATCACCGACATCGTGGCCGTGGGTGTCGTTGAATTTCTTGAAGTGGTCGACATCGGTCATGGCGATGACATAGTTACGCCCCAGGCGCTGCATGCGCTCGTTCAGCGCACGGCGCCCCGGCAGGCCAGTCAGCTCGTCACGGAAAGCCATCTGATAAGCCTCGTGCGCCACTGCTGCGGCGATCATCAGCATTACCTGGCTGCACATGATGTTCAGGGTAAACGGCAGGATGAAGGTTTGCGGCAGCATCCAGAAAATGCCCAGCAGGCCGATCAACTGCGCGGCGTGCAGCGGCCGGGGTGCACGCAGGTACTGCACCACCAGCAGAATGAACACACCAAGGAACAGTGGGTAGACCATCTGGATCAGGCTCATCCAGTGACCATGCAAAGCCGGCCAGCGGATCTCCGCCAACCAGGTCAGCAACGCCTCGGGGTAGCTTTGCTGGAGGGCCACCGCCACACTGCCCACGGCAAACAGCACGGCACCGCGGGCGACCAGGTCCTGCAGCAGGTGCGTACGCTCCTGCCAGGCGCCATACAGCCCGAACAGCGCCGGCAGCAGCAGGCAGACCAGGTGGAAGATCACCGCTGCGTCCTCACGCACGCGGCCATGGTCACGGTAGAAGTCGGTCTGGGTATCGAGCAGGAAGTAGGCGATGTACACCGTCAGCATCAGAAACAGCTCACGCTGGCGGCGGTAAACCGCGCAGTAGGCGCCGCCCAGCAGTAGAACCAAGGTAGGCAGGACATTGAACAGCGATGTGAAAAAGACGCTGAGGTCTCTCACATAGGCTGCGGCGAGCCCTGCCAGCAACAAGAACAGCGACGGCAGGAAGTGGCTAGCGCGAACAGCGTTAAGACGAAACAAGGGTAATCTCCAACCCGGCAGATCAATAATGGCATTGTGCCCTCACTTCATCGGCAGTGCACTGGAACAGTTGAATTTGCGGTTGGATGAACGAACTTCCCATGCACCGTGTTGCATCCTTCGCGGGTAAACCCGCTCCTACGAGGGCCTGCGCCCAATCACCGACCTGTGTCCACCACCGATCCGGCGTAGGAGCGGGTTTACCCGCGAATACGGTGGTGGCGGCAACGGTGAACGGCGGGTGGAGATTGGCCAGCAGGGCCGGCCTCTTCGCGGGTGAACCCGCTCCTACACGACGGCCTGTGGCCAACCCCTGATGTGTGGCCACCACCGATCAGTGTGGTAGGAGCGGGTTTACCCGCGAATGCGGTAGCGGCGGCAATGGTGAACGGCGGGTGGAGATTGGCCAGCAGACCCGGCCCTTTCGCGGCTGAACCTGAAGACGTAAAAAACCCGCCTGCCGGTCAGGGCAGGCGGGTTTTTGGGTACAGCGCCAGTATCAGTACGACAGACCGAAGTGCTCTTCGTCCATCGCCATCAGGTTGTTGGCGCCCGACAGCATGGTCGCCACATGGGTACGGGTACGTGGCAGGATGCGCTGGAAGTAGAAGCGGGCAGTCTGCAGCTTGGCGGTGTAGAACGCCTCCTCGCTGGTGCCGGCTGCCAGTTTCTCGGCGGCCAGGCGGGCGATGTCGGCCCAGAAGTAGGCCAGGCAGGCATAGCCGGAGTACATCAGGTAATCGACCGAAGCCGCACCCACTTCTTCACGGTCCTTCATGGCAGCCATGCCCACTTTCATGGTCAGCTCGCCCCACTCCTTGTTGATGGCCGCCAGTGGTTCGATGAACTCCTTGACCGCTTCGTTACCTTCTTGCGCCTGGCAGAACTTGTGCACGATCTTGGTGAAGCCCTTCAGTGCTTCGCCCTGAGTCATCAGCACTTTACGACCGAGCAGGTCGAGGGCCTGAATACCGGTAGTGCCCTCGTACAGCATGGAGATACGGCTGTCGCGCACGTTCTGCTCCATGCCCCATTCGGCGATGAAGCCATGGCCGCCGTAGATCTGCACGCCGTGGTTGGCGGCTTCGAAACCGACTTCGGTCATGAATGCCTTGGCGATCGGGGTCAGGAACGCCAGCAGGGCGTCGGCCTTCTTGCGCTCTTCTTCGTCCTGGCTGTACTTGACGATGTCCACCTGCTTGGCGGTGAAGTAAACCATCGCGCGGTTGCCTTCGGCGAAGGCCTTCATGGTCAGCAGCATGCGACGCACGTCCGGGTGGACGATGATCGGGTCAGCGGCCTTGTCCGGTGCTTTCGGGCCGGTCAGGGAACGCATCTGCAGACGCTCGCGGGCGTACTTCAGGCCACCCTGGAACGCCACCTCGGCGTGGGCCAGGCCTTGCAGCGCAGTCCCCAGGCGAGCAGTGTTCATGAAGGTGAACATGCAGTTCAGGCCTTTGTTGGCAGGGCCAATCAGGTAGCCGGTGGCAGCATCGAAGTTCATCACGCAGGTAGCGTTACCGTGGATGCCCATCTTGTGTTCGATCGAGCCACAGCTCACGCCGTTGCGTTCACCCACGCCACCCTCGGCGTTGGGCAGGAACTTCGGCACGATAAACAGCGAAATACCCTTGGTACCGGCCGGTGCGTCCGGCAGGCGGGCCAGAACGATATGGACGATGTTGCCGGCCATGTCGTGCTCGCCGGCCGAAATGAAGATTTTGGTGCCCGACACCTTGTAGCTGCCGTCGGCCTGTGGCTCGGCCTTGGTGCGCAGCATGCCCAGGTCGGTACCGCAGTGCGGTTCGGTCAGGCACATGGTGCCGGTCCACTCGCCGGACACCAGCTTGGTCAGGTAGGTGTGCTGCTGCTCGGCAGTGCCATGCGCAGAAATAGTGTTCATCGCGCCATGCGACAAGCCTGGGTACATACCCCACGACCAGTTCGAACCACCGACCATTTCGCTCAGGGCCAGGCCCAGCGACTCTGGCAGGCCTTGACCGCCGTGCTCGACGTCATGCGCCAGGCTAGGCCAGCCGCCTTCGACGAACTGCTCGTAGGCTTCTTTGAAGCCGGTTGGGGTTTTCACCCCCGACTCGCTCCAGGTGCAGCCTTCCTGGTCACCCACACGGTTCAGCGGCGACAGCACCTGCTCACAGAACTTCGCGCCTTCTTCAAGGATCGCGTCGACCATGTCGGGCGTGGCGTCCTGGCAGCCCGGCAGGCTCTGATAGTGCGCTTCATAGCCAAGCAGCTCGTCGCGAACGAAGCGGATATCACGCAAGGGGGCTTTGTAGTCAGGCATGGCGATGAACCTCTAGGTGAGTTCTGTGGGGTGACCCGCGCTTGGCGGAAGCCGATCAAACAGTTGTTTGAAACTTACGTTTAGCTTAGCTTTCTGTCAAGGATGGACTATGGTGCCATTTACGCCACGGAAAATGGCAAATCAGTCATACCATGGCACAAACCCTTGTAGGAGCGGGCTTGCCCGCGAAGAGGCCCGACCAGACAAAATTGTTGTCTGATCGGACGCATTCGCGGGCAAGCCCGCTCCTACATGGGCAGGCGCTGAAATAGGGGATGACGCAAGTGTTCAGGCGTAGGTGTCGATGATCCGGCCAAGCATTTCGTCGGATGCCTTGACGACCTTTGCGCCAAGCTCGACTTCGGTCTTGCCCACCGCCTGTTGCACGACACTGGTGGCCATGTCCATCTGCTGGCTGCGGTCGACCGCGCGCAAGCGTTCGGCCTGAAAATCGCTGGACTGGCTAGTGGCGGTGCGTTCGGCAGTGGTGTTGGCGATCTGGCTGGCAGCCTGATCGACGCGGTTCTGCCCGGTCTGGATTGCGCTCAGGCCCGCGTAGTAGGCGGAGCTACCGGTGATTTCCATGTCAGGACTCCATTGACGCTGGATGACGAACAGCCCCAATTAAAACAGGCTGGGGACAAAAAGGCCCGTTTAAATCCCTAATGGCTCAATGCCAGTTGATAGGCCTTGGGTATTCCTGCACTGGCCTAGTCGCGGGTAACCCCGCGCCTACAACGGTATGCGTTCCCTCGTAGGAGCGGGTTTACCCGCGAAGAGGCCGGGCCTGCAACACACTAATCCAGCAGATCCAGTTGCAGATGCTCAGCCACCATGTCGGCACTGGCCTGCTTGAGCTTGGGAACCCGCCCCAGGCAAGGCGCCGGCAGGCGCTCTGCAAGGCTGGCCAGGTTCTCTTCCAGGCGCGAGGTGCGCGGCTCGATGATGTTTGCCACCCAACCCGCCAACTGCAGCCCATCGCGCTCGATCGCCTCGGCGCTAAGCAAGGCATGGCTGATGCAACCCAACCGCACGCCTACCACCAGAATCACCGGCAACTGCAAGGCAACGGCAAGGTCGGACAGGTTATCCAGACCCGACAGCGGTACGCGCCAGCCACCGGCTCCCTCTATCAGGGTGAAGTCGGCATTTTGTTGCAGCACATTGCGCATCGCCGCGAGCAGGTCTGGCACTGCCAGCGTCACCCCTGCCTCGCGCGCCGCGACATGCGGGGCAATAGCAGGCTCGAAGGCAAACGGATTGACCTGCTCATAGGGCAGCTTGACCGTGCTTTCGTCGATCAGCGCCAGGGCATCGCTATTGCGCAAGCCTTTCGGCGTCATCGTGCAGCCTGAGGCAACCGGCTTGGCACCCAGCGTGCTCATGCCCTGCAAACGCGCCGCATGCAACAGGCCGGCGGCGATGGTGGTCTTGCCAACATCGGTGTCGGTACCCGCAATGAAAAAGGCCTGGCTCATCGTGCTCCCCTTACGCCTGTGGCTTGCGCAACACACCATAGACCACTTGATAGGTGGCTGGCAGCCCCGCGGGCTGGCGAAATGCCTCATAGGCCTGCAACAGGCCCTGCATTCGCGCCCTGCCGGTGAGACCGGAAGGTCGCCCAGGGTTCAGATTGTGCGCCCCCAACGCCTTCAGTTCGTGGGTCAGGCTGCGCACATCCGGGTAGTGCAGCACATGCGGGCACCGCTCCAGCTCAAGCTGTTCAAAACCGCTGGCTGCACACAGGCGCTGGTAGTCTTCGAAACGGCGGAAGCGGTTTACATGCACCTGGCCATCCACCGCCTGCCAGCTGGCGCGCAGTTCGTCGAGGGTGCCCACGCACAGGCTGCTGAAGGCCAGTACACCGCCTGGGCGCAGCACCCGCTGCGCCTCGGCCAGCACACTGGCGAACTGATCGCACCACTGCACCGCCAGACTGGAAAACACCAGATCGACGCTGCCATCGCGCAGCGGCAAACGCTCGGCGTCGCCAACCACGTGATACTGCGCCCCGCCCTTTACATGACGGGCGTGAAGCAACATGCCTTCGGCAATATCCACCGCCAGGCCACAGGCCTGGGTGAAACGCTCAGCCAGCATGCGGCTGAAATGGCCGGTGCCACTGCCCAGGTCCAGCCAGTGTGACGGCTGCAGGCCTACCGGCAACTGCTCCATCAGGCTCAGACCAACAGCGCGCTGAAGGGCCGCCACGCTGTCATAGCTCGCTGCGGCGCGGGAGAACGAGGCCGCCACCTGGCGCTTGTCGGGCAATGCGCCGGGCAGGGTCGGACGGGAAAGGTCAGTCATCGCCACTCTCATGCAGGAAACTCTTGATGCCCGTCGCCAGCTCCTGCGGGTACTCCAGCAGGAACGCGTGGGAACTGTCTTCGACCAGGCCCACTTCCACATCGGGCAACAGCTCGCTCAACGCCTTTGCCGCCTCTGCCGGCACTAGCGCATCGCTGCCGGCAAACAGGTGCAGCTGCGGGCCTCCATAGGCTTGCAAGGCTTCGCGGGTGTCCAGCTTGGCCAGCACTTCAAGGCCAGTGGCCAGGTACAACGGGTCGGTATCCGGCACGCCGACACCCAGTTGGCGCAACAGGGTGCGCGGCTGCAGGGCGCCGTCGCTGCACAAGGTACGGAAGCGCTTGAGGGTGACCTGGGTATGGCTGCGGCAGCCGTCGAGGAAGGTGCCGAAGGTGTCTTCGGCCATGCCGTGGGGCCAGTCTGGCCGGGCCAGGAAGCTGGGGTTGCTGGCCAAGGTCAGCAGCCCGCAGCAATGGTCGCCACGCTTGTGCGCCAGCGCGCTGGCCAGCATGCCACCCAGTGACCAGCCACCCAGCCAGACATCGTTGGGCAGCTTGCGGTCCAGATGGTCGATCCAGGCCTGCACATCACTGTGGGCCAATTCTGGCAGGGGCATCAGCTCTACCTGCAGGCGGGCGTCCTGACCACGCAGGCTAGCCGCCAGCGGCTCCAGCGCAGCAGTTCCCAAGCCCCAGCCAGGCAACAGAACAAGTCGATTACGCATCGGCGTTCTCCAACTGTGGATAACACTCGGCCAATGCATTCAACAATAGCTGCACCTGCGCCTCGCTGTGCGCGGCACTCAGGGTCACCCGCAGGCGTGCACTGCCAGCCGGCACGGTGGGTGGGCGGATGGCCGTCACCAGCAAGCCGCGCTCACGCAGCAGGTGTGACAGGCGCAACGCCTGCCCACTGTCGCCGATCACGATGGGCTGGATTGGCGTCGGGCTGTCCATCAACTGCAGTCCCATCTGCTGCGCGCCTTCCCGGAACTGGCGAATCAAGGCTGCCAGATGCTCCCGCCGCCAGGTTTCGCGGCGCAGCAGCTCCAGGCTCTTGAGTGTGGCGCAGGCCAGCGCCGGTGGCTGGCTGGTGGTGTAGATGTAGGGGCGGGCAAATTGCACCAGCGCCTCGATCAGCGCTTCGCTGCCAGCAACAAAGGCGCCGGCAGTGCCGCAAGCCTTGCCCAGCGTGCCGATCAGCACCGGTACGTCATCCACGCCCAGGCCAAAGTGCTCGACGATACCGCCGCCCTGTGCGCCCAAGGTACCCAGGCCATGGGCGTCATCAACCATCAACCATGCGCCGCGGGCACGGGCGACATCGGCCAGCGCCGGCAGGTCGGCCAGGTCACCGTCCATGCTGAATACGCCATCGGTCACCACCAAGGTATTGCCGACTGCCTTGTCCAGGCGGCTGGCCAGGCTGGCCGGGTCGTTGTGCAGGTATCGGTTGAAGCGGGCACCACTGAGCAGCCCGCCATCCAGCAACGAAGCATGGTTCAGGCGGTCTTGCAGCACCGTGTCGCCCTGCCCCACCAGCGCGGTGATGGCGCCCAGATTGGCCATATAGCCGGTGGAGAACAACAGGGCGCGCGGGCGGCCGGTGAGTTCAGCCAGTGCCTCTTCAACCTGATGGTGTGGGGTGCTGTGGCCAACCACCAGGTGCGAGGCACCACCCCCCACCCCCCAGCGCTCGGCGCCGGCCTGCCAGGCGGCGATCACCTCGGGGTGGTTGGCCAGGCCCAGGTAGTCATTGCTGCAGAAGGCCAGCAACCGTTGGCCGTCGACCACCACTTCCGGCCCCTGCGGGCTTTCCAGCAATGGCCGCTGCCGATACAGGTCTGCGGCGCGCCGTTCGGCCAGGCGCGCAGCCAGATCGAAAGCCATGTCAGGCTGTCGCGGCGTCGTAGAACATCTCGCTGCTGCGCTGCTCGACCAGCGCTTGCTCGATGGCTGCCTGGTGCACTTCGTCGGCGTGTTCTTCACGCGCTTCGGGCTTGATACCCAAGCGTGCGAACAGCTGCATGTCCTTGTCGGCCTGGGGGTTGGCGGTGGTCAGCAGTTTTTCGCCGTAGAAGATCGAGTTGGCGCCCGCCATGAAGGCCAAGGCCTGCATCTGCTCGTTCATCTGCTCGCGGCCGGCGGACAGGCGCACGTGAGACTTGGGCATGAGGATACGGGCCACGGCCAGCATACGGATAAAGTCGAACGGGTCGACGTCCTCTTCCTCAGCCAGCGGCGTGCCGGCCACCTTGACCAGCATGTTGATCGGCACCGACTCCGGGTGTTCCGGCAGGTTGGCCAGCTGGATCAGCAGGCCGGCGCGGTCGTCCAGCGACTCACCCATGCCCAGAATGCCACCAGAGCAGATTTTCATCCCGGCATCGCGCACGTAGGCCAGGGTCTGCAGACGCTCGCTGTAGGTACGCGTAGTGATGATGCTGCCGTAGAACTCCGGCGAGGTGTCGAGGTTGTGGTTGTAGTAGTCCAGGCCAGCCTGGGCCAGGGCCTTGGTCTGCTCCTGGTCGAGTTTGCCGAGGGTCATGCAGGTTTCCAGGCCCATGGCCTTGACGCCTTTGACCATCTCCAGCACGTAGGGCATGTCTTTGGCCGACGGGTGCTTCCACGCCGCCCCCATGCAGAAACGGGTAGAACCGATGGCTTTGGCGCGGGCAGCTTCTTCCAGCACCTTCTGCACTTCCATCAGCTTCTGTTTTTCCAGCCCGGTGTTGTAGTGGCCGGACTGCGGACAATATTTGCAATCTTCCGGGCAGGCACCGGTCTTGATCGACAGCAAGGTCGAAACCTGCACGCGGTTGGGGTCGAAATGCGCGCGGTGCACGGTCTGCGCCTGGAACAGCAAGTCATTGAACGGTTGCTGGAACAGCGCCTTGACCTCGGCCAGGGACCAGTCGTGACGTGTTGTTGCAGTTGTGCTGGCGCTCATCGGCGTTTCCTTGTTTAGGCTGTAGCTGGCGCCGGGACAGGAAAGCCCGCCAGCGCATCACGGATAGCTCGCATAGTCATGGAAGGCCTATGAACTGTCAACTGTACTGGAAGCGACTGGTTTACAAGTGCTCACTTATTAATCAGCAGTGTTTGTTATGCGATGAGCCTGCCGAGCAGCACTACCCGCTGTGCATCACCTGCGAACAGGCGCTGCCCTGGCTGGGTGATCAATGCCGGCATTGCGCCCTGCCCTTGCCCATGGCCGGCCTGACCTGCGCCCTGTGCAGCCGCCGCTTGCCGGCCTTCGATCAGGTCATTGCCCTTTGGCAGTTCGGCTTTCCGGTGGACACGTTGATCAGCCGCTTCAAGCACAATCGCCAATGGCCTTTGGGGCGCCTGATGGCTGAGCTACTCGGGCAGGGGCTGCTGTATCGCTATGCCGAAGGGTTTCCTCGCCCTGACCTGCTGTTGCCTGTGCCTTTGGCCAGGCGTCGACTGCGCGAGCGGGGGTTCAACCAGGCGGGGATGCTTGGGCGGTGGTTGTCGTCGCACGTCGGGGTAACATGCAACGAGCGATTGCTGGTCCGCACCCGCGAGACACCGGCACAGCAGCATCTGGGCGCCAAGGCACGACGGCGCAATTTGCGCCAGGCGTTCGCGGTAACGGGGGAGCTGGAAGGCAAGCATGTCGCCATCGTCGATGATGTGTTGACCACCGGTGCCACTGCGCAGGCTATTGCCATGGCACTGCGCAAGGCCGGTGCACGGCGGGTGGATGTGTATTGCCTGGCACGTACGCCCAAACCGGGGTATGTATGACCAGGCGCGACCTGCCCATTTGTAAAGCACCCTTGTATACGGAATACCCATGTCCCTACCCCCCCTTCTCACCCAGCACATCGCCCGCCGCCCACAGCGCATCGCGCTGCTGCAGCACATTGCCGAACAAGGCTCGATCACCCGCGCAGCCAAGGCAGCGGGTATCAGCTACAAGGCGGCCTGGGATGCCATCGACGAGCTCAACAATCTGGCCAGCCAACCTTTGGTCAAGCGCAGCACCGGTGGCCGTGGCGGCGGCGGTGCGCACTTGTCGCCGGAAGGCGAGCGGGTGCTGCGCCTGTACCAACGGCTGCAGGCCCTGCAGGCACAAATCCTTGAAGCCGCCGAAGAATCCAGCGACCTCGACCTGCTCGGGCGCCTGATGCTGCGCACCAGTGCGCGCAACCAGTTGCAGGGCCAGGTCAGCGCCCTGCGCCCAGAAGGCCGGTATGACCGCGTCAGCCTGGCATTGAGTGGCGGGCTGGAGATCGATGCGCTGATCACCCACGACAGCACGGCGCGCCTGGAGCTGACAGTGGGAACAACGGTGGTGGCGCTGCTCAAGGCCGGGTGGGTGCGCTTGTTGGCGGAGGGGGAAGAGGCCGAAGCGGGGAGCAATTGCCTTTGCACGAAGGTGGAGGAAGTGCTGGCAGAGGTCGATGGGCCCAGTGAAGTCAGGCTGGCGTTAGGCAACGGGCAGACCCTGTGTGCAATGGCTGACGCGCACTGGTTGGCTGCCCAGCAGGTCGTGGATGGCAGTGTGGTGCGGGTGCAGTTTCACCCGTCTTATGTGTTGATCGGGGTTCCCGCTTAGTCTGGCCGCGCGGTGCGCGGTTCGCGGGCTTGCCCGCTCCCACAGGGACCGCACCACCCGATGCATCTGGGCCGAAATGTGCGGGCACGCCCGCGAAGGGGCCGGCACCGGTATAAAGCGGTACCATGGCCCCACGCCGCTTACCCTCCGGAGCCACCATGTCCCACCCCTTCGACACCCTCACCCCCGACCTGGTCCTGGACGCAGTGGAAAGCCTGGGCTTTCTCAGCGATGCGCGGGTGCTGGCGCTGAACAGCTACGAGAACCGCGTGTACCAGGTGGGCATCGAAGACGCGCAGCCGTTGATTGCCAAGTTCTACCGCCCAGGCCGCTGGAGCGATGCGGCCATCCTCGAAGAACACGCCTTCACAGCCGAACTCGCCGACTGCGAGGTCCCGGTGGTTGCGCCCATGCAGCACGATGACCGCACCTTGTTCGAACACAAGGGCTTCCGCTTCACGCTGTTCCCACGTCGCGGCGGCCACGCCCCCGAACCTGGCAACCTCGACCAGTTGTATCGCCTGGGCCAGTTACTTGGCCGCCTGCATGCCGTGGGCGCCAGCAAGCCGTTCAAGCACCGTGAGGCACTGGCTGTGGACAACTTTGGCCACGCCTCGCTGAACACCTTGCTGGAGGGTAATTTTGTCCCGCGTGAACTGCTGCCGGCGTTCGAGTCCGTGGCCCGCGATCTGCTCAAGCGGGTGGAGGACATCTACGCTCGCACACCACACCAGCTCATCCGCCTGCACGGCGACCTGCACCCGGGCAACCTGATGCACCGTGACGAGGTGTACCACGTGGTCGACCTCGACGATTGCCGCATGGGCCCAGCGGTGCAAGACCTGTGGATGATGCTGGCCGGCAACCGCGAGGAGCGCCTGGGGCAACTGGCCGAGCTGATCGACGGCTATAACGAGTTCCACGACTTCGACCCGCGCGAGCTGGCCCTGATCGAGCCCCTGCGCGCCCTGCGCCAGCTGCACTATAGCGCCTGGCTGGCAAGGCGCTGGGACGACCCGGCGTTCCCGCCCAGCTTCCCTTGGTTCGGCCAGCCACGCTACTGGGGCGACCAGATTCTCGCCTTGCGCGAACAGATGGCTGCGCTGGATGAAACACCGCTGAAATTG
This sequence comes from Pseudomonas sp. FYR_5, assembly GCF_043106315.1. NCBI lineage: Bacteria > Pseudomonadati > Pseudomonadota > Gammaproteobacteria > Pseudomonadales > Pseudomonadaceae > Pseudomonas > Pseudomonas sp. FYR_5. The sequence goes on from NZ_JBICMK010000088.1 coordinate 40,199, forward strand.
TTCTAGAAGCACGCCCACCTCTGTCTACAATAGGCGTCGCTTTATTTAGCAACCTAAGCAAGGATTCTGCATGCACGCCGCAAACCCGCGTCGCGGGTACATACTGGGCTTGAGCGCCTACATCATCTGGGGCCTTTTCCCCCTCTACTTCAAGGCAATCCAGAGCGTCCCGGCGGTGGAGATCATTGTCCACCGGGTGCTCTGGTCAGCACTGTTCGGCTCGCTGCTGCTCCTGGTGTGGAAACACCCCGGCTGGTGGCGTGAACTGCGCAACAACCCGCGCCGGCTGGGCATCCTGGCACTGAGCGGGGCACTGATCGCCGGTAACTGGCTGACCTACGTGTGGTCGGTGAACAACGGCCGTATGCTCGAGGCCAGCCTGGGCTATTACATAAACCCGCTGATCAACGTCCTGCTGGGCATGCTGATTCTTGGTGAGCGCCTGCGCCGCCTGCAATGGCTGGCGGTGGGTATGGCCGCCGTAGGTGTCGCGCAGCAGGTGTGGCAAGTGGGCAGCCTGCCGTGGGTATCACTGGTGCTGGCGTTGAGCTTCGGCTTCTATGGGCTGATCCGTAAGCAGGCGCCGGTAGCAGCACTGCCAGGCCTGGTGGTGGAAACCTGGATGCTGGTACCGCTGGCCCTTGGCTGGCTACTGCTGCACCCGTCAGCGATGAGTGCCCAGGGCGCGTTCTATACCAGCAGCGAGGCGCTGTGGCTGATGGCCGCAGGGCCGGTAACGCTGGTGCCGCTGGTATGCTTCAACGCCGCCGCACGGCACCTGCCGTACACCACGCTGGGCTTCCTGCAGTACCTGGCACCGACCTTGGTGCTGTTGCAGGCCGTACTGCTGTTCGATGAGCATTTGTCGTCGAGCACCTTGGTGGCCTTCATGTTCATCTGGGCAGGTTTGGCGATTTACAGCGTGGATGCATGGCTGAGCTTGCGCAAACGCAACTGATCGAAAAACGATCAAAACTCTGCAGGCCATGTAGCTATTGGCCTGCAGAGACATCTCCATAGGTTATCCACACCCTCGTCCCCGTGCTTTGTGCACAAGCTGCTGATAATTGGGTGTTTTTTGAGCAAAGCTCTGCAAGGCACGTGATACCTGGGCTGGAGAGGTACACCCCCAGGTTATCCACAGGGCCTTCCCCGTGATATCGGGATAACGCGACTGGGCCGCAAAGCGGCCCCGGCAATCGCTGATCAATCCTCTGCCCGCAGCTTCAACTCCACCATCAAGTCATCCGCCAGGCTCTCCAGCCGCTGCTGCAGTTCTTCCAGCGGCAAGGTCAACGGCAGCGCCAGCAATGCGTCGGCGTGGAACAACGGCTCACTGCTCATCGGCGCCGGCCGCACTTCTGTGGAAAACCGCTCGACGTTTACCTGCAACTCGGCCAACAAGCGGGTAATGTCCCGTACGATCCCCGGCCGGTCGTTACCCACCAGCTCCATGGCAATCGGCTTCCAAGTGCAAGAAGGCTCGATCCCGCTCTCGGCAATCAGCACGCGAATGTCATACCTGGCCAGCCCCTGCAGCGAGGCCACAAGCTCGGCGTAATTCTCTGCCGGCACCGCCACCCGCAGAATGCCAGCAAACTGCCCGGCCATCCGCGACATGCGGCTTTCCAGCCAGTTACCACTGTGGTCGGCGATGCACTGGGCAATTCGTTCGACCTGGCCGGCCTTGTCAGGGGCAATTACAGTCAGTACAAGATGATCCACAAGCCCTTCCTCGTGTCGGACCGCGCCGGGCGGCAGAAAATCAGGTGATCGAGTCAGTATAGGCAAGGCGCGGCAACCTGCCGCAGGGCAATCCGCACAGATAATCGTGTACTGTTTCAAGATTTATCTGGAACAATCCACCTGTTTTTTGCGAACATACCCACTCCCAGCGTGACCATACGCGACCAACGGGTCGCATAACGGCGCTTTTAGTCTGATTTTGCCCCGCCTACTGCTTCATGTAGTATCCCGTGGCGCGGACTACAAAACGTCGTTTGGATGTCTGCCAAGGCGCCTGTGAAAATACGCACACTGCCTGCCAGCCTGTCTGGCAGGCCGCACCCAGCCGCCCCCGAGCAAACCCGTGGGCATGCACTGGTGCCGTGTTTAGAGAAGCGCTACAGGCTTAATACAGAAGAGCGAAATAGCTGAGCAGAGTGAGGCAAGCAATGACTGGATACGTTCAAGTCGGTGGCCTTCAGGTCGCCAAGGTCCTGTACGACTTCGTGAACAACGAAGCCATCCCCGGGACCGGCATCGTCGCCGAGCAGTTCTGGGCGGGTGCAGAGAAGATCATCAATGACCTCGCTCCAAAGAACAAAGCCCTGCTCGCCAAGCGCGACGAGCTGCAAGCCAAGATCGACGCCTGGCACCAGGCACGCAAAGGCCAGGCCCACGACGCCGCAGCCTACAAAGCATTCCTCCAGGAAATCGGCTACCTGCTGCCACAAGCCGACGATTTCCAGGCCACCACCCAGAACGTGGACGAAGAAATCGCCCACATGGCCGGCCCGCAACTGGTCGTGCCGGTGATGAACGCCCGCTTCGCCCTGAACGCCGCCAACGCTCGCTGGGGTTCGCTATACGACGCCCTGTACGGCACCGATGCCATCAGCGATGAAGGCGGCGCTGAAAAAGGCCAGGGTTACAACAAGGTGCGCGGCGACAAGGTCATCGCCTTCGCCCGCGCCTTCCTCGACGAAGCCGCGCCACTGGCAGCCGGCTCGCACGTTGACTCCACGGGCTACCGTATCGAAGGCGGCAAGCTGGTTGTTGCCCTGAAAGGCGGCAGCAACACTGGCCTGCGCGACGATGCGCAACTGATCGGCTTCCACGGCGACGCCGCCGCTCCCACTGCCGTGCTGCTCAAGCACAACGGCCTGCACTTCGAAATCCAGGTCGATGCCAGCACCCCCGTCGGCAGCACCGACGCCGCTGGCGTCAAAGACATCCTGATGGAGTCGGCACTGACCACCATCATGGACTGCGAAGACTCGGTTGCAGCCGTAGACGCTGATGACAAGGTCATCGTCTACCGCAACTGGCTGGGCTTGATGAAAGGCGACCTGGCCGAAAGCGTGAGCAAGGGCGGCAAAACCTTCACCCGCACCATGAACCCGGACCGCGAGTACGCTACGCCTGACGGCGGCAGCGTGACCCTGCACGGTCGTTCGTTGCTGTTCGTGCGCAACGTTGGCCACCTGATGACCAACCCGGCGATCCTCGATGCCCAAGGCAACGAAATCCCCGAAGGTATCCAGGACGGGCTGTTCACCAACCTGATCGCCCTGCACAACCTCAACGGCAACACCAGCCGCAAGAATACCCGCAGCGGCAGCGTGTACATCGTCAAGCCGAAGATGCACGGTCCTGAGGAAGTGGCCTTCGCCGCCGAGATCTTCAGCCAGGTCGAAGACCTGCTGGGCATGCCGCGCAACACCGTCAAGGTCGGCATCATGGACGAGGAACGCCGTACCACGGTCAACCTCAAGTCCTGCATCAAGGCAGCCGCCGAACGCGTGGCGTTCATCAACACCGGTTTCCTTGACCGCACTGGCGATGAAATCCACACCTCGATGGAAGCCGGCGCCGTGGTGCGCAAAGGTGCCATGAAGAACGAGAAGTGGATCGGCGCCTACGAAAACAACAACGTCGACGTTGGCCTGGCCACCGGCCTGCAAGGCCGGGCGCAGATCGGCAAAGGCATGTGGGCCATGCCTGACCTGATGGCCGCCATGCTCGAGCAGAAGATCGCCCACCCGCTGGCCGGTGCCAACACCGCCTGGGTACCGTCGCCAACTGCCGCCACCCTGCACGCCCTGCACTACCACAAGGTGGACGTACAGGCGCGCCAGCGTGAACTGGCTTCACGTACCCCGGCGTCGGTGGACGACATTCTGGCCATTCCGCTGGCTGCCGACACCAACTGGTCGGCCGAAGAGATCCGCAACGAGCTGGACAACAACGCCCAGGGCATCCTCGGCTACGTGGTGCGCTGGATCGACCAGGGCGTGGGTTGCTCGAAGGTGCCAGACATCAACAACGTCGGCCTGATGGAAGACCGTGCCACCCTGCGCATCTCCGCCCAGTTGCTGGCCAACTGGCTGCGCCACGGCGTGGTCAGCCAGGAACAGGTGCTGGAAAGCCTCAAGCGCATGGCCGTGGTGGTCGATCAGCAGAACGCTGGCGACGCCCTGTACCGTCCGATGGCGCCGAACTTCGACGACAACGTGGCGTTCCAGGCGGCAGTAGAGCTGGTGGTGGAAGGTGGCAAGCAGCCGAACGGTTATACCGAGCCGGTACTGCACCGCCGTCGCCGCGAGTTCAAGGCACGTAACGGGTTGTAAGTAACATCTGCGCCAAGGGGGCCGTTTTGCGGCCCCCACTGCGCATCAATCCATTTTCAATTCTCTCTTCACCAGCTCCAACAGCTTGCCCAAATCCACCGGCTTGAGCAGGAAATCCACCACGCCCAAGTGCATCACATCCACTGCTTCTTCCACATCGGTGTCGCCCGACACCACAATGATCGACAACGCCGCCCGCTCCGACGCGCGAATTGTCCTGATCAAGTCCAGCCCACTTTCAGGCTGCATGCGCAAATCGGTAATCATCAACCCGATACGCTTCTGGTAGTGCAGGTACAACCTGGCTTCCTCGGCCCCATCCGCCCCAACCGCATCGATGCCCCGGCTTTTCAGGTACAGGATCAGCGCCTCCCGGTTAACGGCGTTGTCATCCACCACAAGCACCAACGGCCTGGCTGCCACAGGCGCACTCTGGTTTATCACGGCCAAGGCCTCGCGCTCGGCGTCGCTCAGGATGTCGGTGTGCTCGGGCATGCTTGTCTCGTCAAAATAATTCCGCTTCAGCATTAGGACCGCAGTACTTGCGTAACCCGTTTCTCCTTTCGTCGGGTCTCTGACAGGGGCGCTCATAGACTTACGTCCAATGGGCACCACCTCGCCGCAAGCCGACCATGGAGGCAGAGAACAACATGGCCGGTACCTATATATAGATATATATAGTTCGGCATAGCGATACGGTCAGTTTCATGAGTAAAAAGGACGCCTACAGCCAGGCGGGCAAGACGGCAGTACTGCAAAACATCCAGGGCACATTGCAGTTCCTGCAGCGCTTTCCGCCGTTCAACCAGATGGAGCACAGCCACCTGGCCTTCTTGGTCGAGCAGTGCCAGCTGCGTTTCTACGCCTGCGGTGAAAGCATCGTCAAACCTGCCGACGGGCCGGTCGAGCACTTCTACATCGTCAAACAGGGCCGCGTGGTTGGCGAGCGCCAGCACCTGGCCAAACCGGGTGTCGAGACCACGTTCGAGATCACCAGCGGCGAGTGCTTCCCGCTGGCAGCCCTGCTGGGTGAGCGGGCAACCCGCACCGAGCACCTCGCCGGAGAAGACACCTTCTGCCTGCAACTGAACAAGGCCGCATTCATCCGCGTGTTCTCGATGTCTGAAGTGTTTCGGGATTTTGCCCTGCGCGGTGTCAGCAGCCTGCTTGATCAGGTCAATCAGCAGGTACGCCAGCGCGCTGTGGAAACCCTCGGCACCCAATACTCGCTGAACACCCCCCTGGGGGAACTGGCCATGCGCCATCCGGTGGTGTGCAGCGCCGATACGCCCCTGCGCGAAGCCGTGCGGCTGATGCACGAGCAACAGGTGGGCAGCATCGTGGTGGTCGACCCGCAGCGCTACCCCATCGGTATTTTCACCTTGCGCGATCTGCGCCAGGTGGTGGCGACAATAGATACTGACCTGGGCGCCGCCATCGACCAGCACATGACAGCCAAACCGTTCTACCTCCCACCCCAGGCCAGCGCCTTCGATGCCGCCATGGCCATGACCGAGCGGCATATTGCCCATGTATGCCTGGTGGAAAACCGGCGCCTGTGTGGGGTGGTTTCCGAGCGCGACCTGTTTTCCTTGCAACGGGTCGATCTGGTTCACCTGGCGCGCACCATACGCCATGCGCCACGCCTGGATACGCTGGTTTCACTGCGCGGAGAAATCAGCCAGCTTGTGGAACGCATGCTGGCCCATGGCGCATCGTCGACGCAGATCACCCAGATCATTACCTTGCTCAACGACCATACCGTGTGCCGGGTCATCGAACTGACCTTGGCCGAACGTGGCGACCCGGGCGTGCCGTTCAGCTGGCTGTGCTTTGGCAGCGAGGGGCGACGCGAGCAGACCCTGCACACCGACCAGGACAACGGCATCCTCTTCGAAGCGGTCGACAGCGCCGAGGCCGACGCCATCCGCGCTCGCCTGCTGCCGCTGGCGCAATACATCAACCAGTGCCTGGCCCAGTGCGGTTTCACCCTGTGCATGGGTAACGTCATGGCCGGCAACCCCGAACTGTGCCTGTCGCGCAGCGAGTGGGCGCGACGCTTTGCCGGGTTTGTTCGCGAAGCCAGCCCGGAGAACCTGCTGGGTTCGAGCATCTACTTCGACCTGCGTGTGGTGTGGGGCGACGAGCAAGGCTGCGAGCAACTGCGCCAGGGCCTGCTGGCACAGGTAGCCGACAACCGCATCTTCCAGCGCATGATGGCTGACAACGCCCTGCGCCAACGCCCGCCGGTGGGCCGGTTGCGCGAGTTCGTGCTGACCCGCCAGGGCAACGACAAGGCGGCGACCCTCGACCTCAAGGTCCAAGGCCTGACGCCCTTCGTCGACGGTGCCCGTTTGCTGGCCCTGGCCAATGGCATAGCTGCCTGCAATACCCTGGAGCGCCTGCGCCAACTGGTGGCCAAGGGCGTGATCGAGCCGTTGGACGGCGCCGCCTATGAAGAGGCCTACCACTTCATCCAGCAAACCCGCATGCAGCAGCACCAGCGCCAGATACGCGACAACCTGCCTTACTCCAACCGGCTCGACCCGGACAGCCTCAACCACCTGGACCGGCGCATCCTGCGCGAGTCGCTGCGCCAGGCCCAGCGCCTGCAAAGCAGCCTGGCCTTGCGGTACCAGTTGTGAGCCTGTTCGCCTGGCTGCGCCCCAGCGCGCCCGAGCTGGACCACACCACACGCCAGCGCCTGGCCCGGTTGCCCAAGCCCGTGCCGCTAGGGGTATGCACCCTGCGCGAGCAGCGCTGGGTGGTGCTGGACCTGGAAACCAGCGGGCTCAACCCCAACCGGGACCAGGTACTGTCGATCGGGGCAGTGGCGATCGAAGACGGTGCCATCGACTTTGCCCAGCAGTTCGAACGCACGCTGCACCGGCCTTTGCAGAAGACCAACGCCAGCGTACTGATCCACGGCCTGGGCCCCAGCGCCCTGGCTGCCGGTTGCGACCCGGCCGAGGCCCTGCTGGATTTGCTCGATTTCATTGGTGACAGCCCGGTGCTGGCGTTTCACGCGTCATTCGACCAGCGCATGCTGGCCCGTGCGCTAAAGGAGAGCCTTGGGCATCGCTTGCAGTCACGGTTCCTCGACGTTGCCGAACTGGCACCGATGCTCAACCCTGACACGGTGCTTCGCGAGGCCGGGCTGGATGACTGGGTGGCGCGGTTTGGCTTGCAGGTAGAAGAGCGCCATCATGCCAGTGCTGATGCCCTGGTGACCGCAGAGCTGGCGTTGATCCTGTTCAGCCAGGCCCGGCGCCAGCAGCTGGACAGCCCGCTGCAGTTGGAGCAGCGGTTGCGCGGGTGGCGACGGCGCAAGATGCAGAGTCATGGTTTGTAGGGATAGGCACTGAAAATTCCAAGGCATACCCTTCAGCCTTTTCCATGATGGCAATCCGATAAGCGTCCATTGCACCCACCCCCTCCCCTCTGCAACAATCGCGAATAATTATCGTTAGTTAATGCATTCGTTCCGGGGGGACGCTGCTTGTCTTCTGCACAAAGCCCACACGCCGATCTGGTCGGTGCGCTGTACCGCGACCACCGCGGCTGGCTGCTCGCCTGGCTGCAACGCAGCATGGCCTGCCGCCAACGTGCTGAAGACCTGAGCCAGGACACCTTCGTGCGCCTGCTCGGTCGTGAGCAACTGGACACACCCCGCGAACCCCGCGCGTTTCTGGCCGCCGTGGCCAAGGGGCTGATGTTCGACCACTTCCGCCGCGCCGCACTGGAACAGGCCTACCTGGCCGAGCTGGCACTGATCCCTGAAGCCGAACAGCCCTCGCCAGAAATGCAGCACCTGATCCTTGAAGACCTCAAAGCCATCGACCGCCTGCTCGGCAAGCTGTCGAGCAAGGCTCGCACTGCGTTTCTGCACAGCCGTCTGGACGGCATGGGCCATGCCGAGATTGCCGAGCGCCTTGGCGTTTCGGTATCACGGGCGCGCCAGTACATCGCCCAAGGCATGCGCCAGTGCTACGTAGCCCTGTACGGGGAGCCGACGTGAGCAACGTCCCTGTTTCGTCCCGGGTTCTGGAAGCCGCGATTGCCTGGAAACTCAGCCTCGGTGACAGCAGCGGCACGCCTGATGAACGCAATGAATTCATGCGCTGGCATGCTGCCAGCGAAGAACACGCACGTGCCTGGCGCCAGCTCGGCGCCATGGACCAGCGCGTTAGCGCGGCGGCTGGCCCGGCACGCCAGGCGTTGCTGCAATCGCGCGTCAGCCTGCGACGACGCATTGGCAAGGTTGGCGGCGGGCTGGCCGGCACGTTTCTGCTCGGCGCGCTGCTGGCATGGGTCGGTGCGCCGTCGCTGGCACCCAGCTACTGGCTGGCCGACCAGCGCACCGCCACGGGTGAATTGCGTACCTTGCGCCTGGAAGACGGCACACTGCTGAGCCTGAACACCCACACCGCCGTGGACATCGACTATGCCGGCGCACAACGGGTGATCGTGCTGCATCAGGGCGAGATCTCGGTCGAAACCGGCCACCAGGACCCACGCCCGCTGCTGGTCCGCACTGAAGACGGTCGCTTGCGGCCACTGGGCACGCGCTTCCTGGTGCGCCGCGAAGCCGGCGGTACGCGCCTGGAAGTGCTGCAAGCCTCGGTCGCCGCCATGCCACATGACAGCGGCGACGAACAGGTGCTGCGCGAAGGCCAGCAAGTGTTGATGAACGCCAACGGCCTCGGCCAGGTTGGCACGGTGCCCGCCGGTGCCGATGCCTGGACCCGCGGCATGCTGGTGGTCGACAACGTACGCCTGGGCGACCTGCTCGCCACATTGGGCCAGTATCGCAGCGGCTACCTCGGGGTGGATGCCAAGGTCGCCGACCTGCGCGTGACCGGCAGCTTCCCGCTGACCAACACCGACCTGGCGCTGGCCTCGCTGGTGCCGGCGTTGCCGGTGAAGATCGAGCGGCATACGCAGTGGTGGGTGAAGGTCACTTCCAAATAGGCCGGGTCTGCTGGCCAATCTCCACCTGCCGTTCACCGTTGCAGCCGCCATCGTATTCGCGGGTAAACCCGCTCCTACCACGGTGGTGGACACACATCGGGGTCGTCGTAGGAGCGGGTTCACCCGCGAAGAGGCCGGGCCTGCTGGCCAATTTCCACTAGCCGTTCACCGTTGCAGCCGCCACCGTATTCGCGGGTAAACCCGCTCCTACCACGGTGGTGGACACACATTGGGGTCATCGTAGGAGCGGGTTCACCCGCGAAGAGGCCGGTGCTGGCAAAACCCATTTTAAATAATTCTCAATATTTTTCAGATTCACCCTGTCACTTTTCAGATCTCGCTCGGCAAGGAAGCAGCAAGCACTTACCCGTCGAGGAACCGCCGCATGTCCCGTGCCGTTGATCATATCCTGCGCCCCAGCCTGATGGCCCTGGCCATCGGCCTGGCTGCCCCGCTGACCAGCCCTGTCTTGTTCGCCGCCGAGCAATCCACGTCGCGCGCCTACAACCTGCCCAGCGCGCCACTGGCCACCACCCTCAACCAGATCGCCAGCCAGGCCGGCATTGCCTTGGCCATCGACCCGGCACTGGTCAGCGGCCGCACCTCGGCCCCGGTCAGCGGCCAATACGACGGCCTGGGCGCCCTGCAAGCCGCCCTGAGCGGTACCGGCCTGCAGTTGCAGCAGAGCACTGCGGGCAGCTACAGCCTGGTGGCCGTGCCGGATGGCACCCTGGCCTTGCCGGAAACCACCGTGAATGCCACCAGCGCCAGCGAAAGCGCCTGGGGCCCGGTTGAAGGCTACGTGGCCAAGCGCACCGCTGCTGGCACCAAGACTGACACGGCACTTGTGGAAGTCCCCCGCTCCATCTCTGTCGCCACCCGCGAGCAAATGAAAGACCGCGGTGTACACAGCCTGGATGATGCAGTGCGCTACATGCCAGGCATCGTCTCCGCCAGCTTCGGCAGCGACACCCGTTATGACTGGATGCGCGTGCGCGGCTTCGAGCCAACGCAGTTCCTCGATGGCCTGCCGCTGCCCCGCGGCGTGTACGCCAACCCGAAAGCCGAAACCTGGAACCTCGACCGCCTCGCCCTGCTGCGCGGCCCGGCCTCTTCGATCTACGGCCAGACCCCACCTGGCGGCCTGCTGGACATGGTCAGCCGCCGCCCGCAAGCGGAAAGCGCTCACGAAATCGAGCTTCAATACGGCAGCGACAACCATCGCCAGATCAACTTCGCCAGCACCGGCAAGATCGACGATGAAGGTCGCTTTCTCTATGGCCTCAGTGGCGTTATCCGTGACAGTGGCACCCAGATTGACCACATCGACAACAAGCGCTACAACATTGCCCCAAGCCTGACCTGGAACATTGACGAAGACACGACGCTGACCTTCCTCACCCAGTTCACCCGTGACGATACCGGTGCCACCAGCCAGTTCCGGCCCATCCAGGGCACCAAGATCGACATGCCGTTCGGCAAGATCTCGCACCACAAGAACCTGGGTGACCCGGATTACGAGTTCTACGACCGCACTTACTACGCGCTGGGTTACGCCTTCGAACACCGCATCAATGACGTCTGGCAGTTCCGCCAGAACCTGCGCTACACCAAGTCGGACCTGTCGTTCCAGACCATCACCCCTGGCAGTTACAACAAGAGCTCGCCACCGGTGCAGGACGATGGCACTGTCAGCCGCATGTCCACCAACACCGATGAAGACATCAGCCAGTTCGCGGTGGACAACAACTTCCAGGCGGACTTCGCTACCGGGGACATCGACCACACGCTGTTGATCGGCCTGGACCACCAGCGCATCAACACCAACTACCTGTCGATCTTCGACTTCAACGTGCCGGACAGCAACGTCAACAACCCGGTCTACGGGTTGCCGATCACTCGCCCGGATCGCTCGACCGCGTTTTACGACTACAACCAGAAAACCCGTCAGACCGGCCTGTATGTGCAGGACCAGATGGCGCTTGGTAACTGGCGCCTGACCCTGGGCGGTCGTGAAGACTGGGTGCATACCGGCACCAAGTTCTTCAACCAGGGTGATGCCACCAATACCCAGCGGGACAAGAAATTCAGCGGTAACGCAGCCATCAGCTACGTGTTCGACTCGGGCTTCGTGCCGTACCTGTCCTATGCCGAGTCGTTCCAGCCGTCCAGCAATGCCAGTGTGTCGGCCTCGGATTCGTTCAAGCCCACCGAAGGCAAGCAGTGGGAGCTGGGCGTGAAGTATCAGCCGCCGGGGTCCAACACCCTGTTGTCGGCAGCCGTGTACGACCTGACTCAGAAAAACGTCTCGGTCACCAACACGGTCGGTGGTGTGACCATCACCAGTCAGACCGGTGAAGTGAAAGTCCGCGGCCTTGAGCTGGAAGCGGTTTCCGATGTGACCGACAACCTGAAGGTCATTGCCGCCTACACCCTGGCCAAGTCCGAGGTTCAGGACGGCGATTTCAAAGGCAACCGTCTGCAACTGATGCCGAACCAGCAAGCGTCCATCTGGGGCGACTACACCTGGCACTCAGGCGTACTCGACGGCTTCGGCATCGGCCTGGGCGCGCGTTATACCGGTAATACCTACGGTGACCAAGGCAATACCTACCTGGGCAAGGCCAAGGCCTACACCGTCTTCGATGGGTCGGTGCATTACGACCTGGGTCGCCTGAACGGCAGCCTGAAGGGCGCGTCGGTAGCGGTCACCGCCACCAACTTGCTGAACAAGGATTACCTCTCTACTTGTGACTCGTACTACTGCTATTACGGCGATGAGCGCAGCGTTGTCGCCAGCGCCACTTACAAGTTCTGAGTGAACTGGGGCCGCCTTGCGGCCCCGGGTTCCAACCGACAACAATCGGTACCGTGATGAAAAGCCCCACCATCCGCCGCTGGTCCTTGATCCACACCTGGAGCAGCCTGGTCTGTACCCTGTTCCTGCTGTTGCTGGCAGTCACCGGCCTGCCGCTGATCTTCCACCACGAACTCGAACACCTGCTAGGCGACGCCCCTGAACTGCGTGAAATGCCGGCAGGCACCCCGCACCTCGGCCTGCAGCAACTGGTGCTCAAGGCCGAACAACATCGCCCCGGCGAGGTCATGCAGTACTTCGGCTACGATGAAGACGAGCCCAACGGCGTGGTCGCCATTACCGCCGCCACCGCCGGCACCGATCCCAACCTGTCGCATACCTTCATGCTCGATGCACGCACCGGCGAGGCGGTGGCCATGCCGGCCGCCAACGGCGGTTTCATGATGCTGATGCTGCGCCTGCATGTGGACATGTTCGCAGGCCTGCCGGGCAAGCTGCTGCTGGCCTTCATGGGCGTATTGTTCATCGTCGCGATTGTCTCCGGCACCGTGCTCTATGCGCCATTCATGCGCCGCCTGGAATTCGGCACCGTACGCCACAAGAAATCCCGCCGCCTGCGCTGGCTCGACCTGCATAACCTGATCGGCGTGGTCACCCTGGCCTGGGCATTGACGGTGAGCGTGACCGGGGTAATCAGTGCCCTGTCCGACCTGGTCATCGCGGCCTGGCGCAATGACAGCCTGGCTGCGATGGTTGCCCCCTACCGCGACGCCCCGCCGCTCGTCGAGCGCGCCCCAGCCACTCGCCTGCTGGAAATTGCCGAGCAGGCCGCACCCGGCATGCGCCCGGATTTCATCGCGTTTCCAGGCACGCGTTTCTCCAGCGAGCACCACTATGCGGTGTTCATGAACGGTGCCACCCACCTGAGTTCGCACCTGTTCACGCCGGTACTGATCGATGCTCGCACCCTTGAAGTGACTGCCGTAGGCGACCGTCCCTGGTACATGGATGCCATGGGCCTGTCGCAGCCACTGCATTTCGGCGACTACGGCGGGCGACCGATGCAGATCCTCTGGGCGTTACTGGACGTGCTGACAATCATCGTGCTCGGCAGCGGCCTCTACCTGTGGTGGGGCAAGCAGCGTAAACCCAGGGAGGCGCGCGCATGAGCCACAGGTCACAAGCCACTGCACGCCTCTTCGCCTGGCCAGCGTTGATTTCCCTGCTTGGCTTCCTGGGCCTGTTCGCCGCACTGCTCGGCGACGGTGGCTGGGACGTTCTGGCCTGGGCCGGCCTGGGCCTGCCGGCCCTGCTGAGCCTGCGCGGGCTGCTCTGGCGTCGGGGGCACTAGCCCGCTACCACCCCGCAACCGCAGCTATTGCCAAGCATGGGGTTTCCTCAACCAAGGACCCGCCCCATGCGCCCCCTCGAACAACTGGAACAGATCGACCGACAGATCGGTGACCTGCTCGACGGCCTCCCGACCCTCGACCTTCAACACCCCATCGCCCCCGACACACGCACCTGGCTGCACGGCGAACTGGCCAGCTTCTGGACCACGGCCGATGAGCAAGGCGAAACCCCCAGACAAAAGCTGCTGGCACTGCGCAAGGCGCTGATGCTGGCCGAGGTTGAACTGCGCCTGGGCGACGAGACCTTGGGCTACCGCTCAGCCGATCAACTATGGGCCTGCCTGCAACAGCCACTACCCTCCCAGCGCAGGCATATGCCCCTGGCCAAAAGGCCACAGGTCTACCGCGTTCTGCTGGAAGGCCTACGGCCCAACTGGCGAAGCTACCTGCCAGGCACACTGATCATCGTTGCCGGTACAGCCGAGGGCCACATGCTCACGCCTCAGGATGCCGCAGGCGCTGCCTTGCTGTGCAGCCTGTCACAAGGCATCGAGGCCTTCGACTCCCTTGCCGCACTGCACCTGGAGCTTTGCGAACGCCTGGAAGACCCACTCCAGAGCAGACCGCTGCTGCATCTGTACACTGACACGCAGGCGGACCGCGCTCGCCGGTCACAGCGCCTGCGCTATGAATGGTACGCCGACAGCCTGCTGGAGGCCCAGATCGACAGCGTGATAGAAGCCCAACGCCAACGCCTGAGTGACACCGGCTTGTGGAGCAACGGCTCACCCGACCAGCACACCCGAATACGTAAAGCCCTCACGCTATGGCACGAAGTCGGCGCCAAGCCCATCCTGCAAACACGCTACTCCCAATTGCTTGAGAAGAACCTGCCCAACTGGCTGCGCAATACATCTGCGCAAGGCCTGAGCCATATGATGCAGGCCATGCAAACGCTGGTGGCAATCGCCGAGCAGGCTGCTGCCCCGGGAGTGCTGAGCCTTGACGACTTCAAGCAACGCAATAGCCTGCTGGCCTGGGCCAACGCACGCCTTCGCGAGCGCCTGAGCCATGACCTGGGGTACGAAACAGATCCTCGCGAGATCAAGATCGTGGTCGTACGCGCCCGCCGCACGGGCGCAATCATGCATCCCTTCGCCCTCTCGTCCTATGTCACCTATGCAGGCATGCGACGCGTGGGCCACGAGATGGTGGAGATGGTCGAGGAAATCAACACCCTCGAAGAGATCGCCCTCAAGAACTTGCCGTGGTTCGATACCGACTACTGGCTGACTGCCCGGGTGATCCATGCCCACGGCAAAGCCATGCCCGCCGGGCTCACGCCGCAGTATGTCAAGCACATGGTCCGGGAACTGAACGTGGGTGACAGCTACGCAAAGTACCTGCACACCCAACTCATCAGTTCCAGAGCAGGCAAATGGCGCCTGACTGCGCACAGCAAGGTCAACCGTGCACGCATGCGCGCTGAAGCAGTCAAGGCGCACTACGCCGGACACTTTGGCGAAGACCCTTTCGAACATGGCTACAACTGGGTGCGCGCAGTGCTGGACCAACCACACAATGCCTTGCGTGCGCCAGTAGCAGGCTACCCGGTCACTGTTCGCCAGTTGAACATCATGGGCCATACCGTGCAGGGCGTGCTGCTGCTCAACAGCACCCCCTACAAGTCTCCGGCATGCGTGCTGTACACCCCGGATGCCCCGGACCGCAGGGCCTGGCGCCGTTTTCGCACGACCCGCGAACTGCTTCGCACATTGCGCCAGCAGCCCACGTTGAGAGCATATGTGGCCGAGCGCCTGCCATTGCTGCCTGCTGCTACGGTGCAGCAGCTGCTGGACAAGGGGCGCATGAGCACGCATTTGAGGACACCCGAGATCCAGGACGACCTGTTCTTCGTCTACTACATGGCCGAAGCCCGGGCGCTGATTGCTCAGGCCGATGCCGACAGCATGACGACCAGAGAAGTGAATGTGGAGTCGGTCATGGCGCTGAGCTGGCGCTTACTGGACTTCATCAGCCTGCTGCTGCCGAACCGCGCGTTGCTGGTACTGTCGATCGGCCGCATGGCAATCGACATCTGGGATGGCGCCGAGGCCTTCAAGCAAGAGGATGTGGAAGGGGTGATGCGGCATGCCTATCAGGCGCTTAGCCACCTCAACGATGCGGGTACCAGTTTTCTGGGTTCCAGAGTGCTACGCCGATCCCTGCGCGGGATCCCCAAACCACCGCCACTGCCGCTACCCGCACGCCTCCAGGTAAAACCGGGCAGCAGCAGCCTGCGCTATCGCATAGACGGTATCTACGATGAAGGTGTATACGAACAACGCTCGGCGTTTGGTGGGCTGTCGCTGTACTTCATCAAGGACAACGACAACCGCTACTATCAGGTCAGCTTCGACGGCTACCGCTGGCGGGCCATCGACCCTGGCCAGCCAGATGCCTATCTGCAGCAACCGCTCAAGCGCAAAGCCGACGGGCAATGGGTGATCGACTCACCGGTGCTCTGGTACGACGGGTTGCCCGACCTGAAGCAGTTGCTGCAGGACTGCTATCTGCAAGTGCCAATGGCTGGCCTGCCGGTAAACATCGAACAAGGGCTTTTTCAGGCTGACGATCAGCTGTACCTGGCGCTCAAGGACGGGCAGTTACCTGTGCGCCGCCACCTGCTGCCGGATCATTACCACTTGCAGATTGCCGTTGCCAGCAACGCCAGCGTGGTGCCGTGGGCGGTGCTGCGCCACGAAAACGGCCAGTGGCAGATACGCGTTCGCCAGGCAGGGCGCAGCAGTGACTGGCTGACACTGCCAGATCAACCAGCGCCGGCCCACTGACAGCGGAGCCGGCGGCCTCAGTCGACCAGTTTTGGCAACAACCGGTCCAGCCGCTGATGCAAGGCACTGCCATTGGGCCAGTTGCGCAGCAGCCGTGCCCGGTCACGGGCATAGGCCGGTGCGAAGCTGAGCTGGGTGGCATGCTGGCACATGGCATCGAGGTCGATCAGCGACCACTGGCCGTTGTGCCAGAACAGGTTATGGCCTTTGAAGTCGCCGTGGCTGATGCGCTCGCGAATCAGCTGCTGCATCACGTGCACCAAGGCCTCCACCTGCTCCTCGGGCGCATCGCCGCTTTCGACGTAGGGCGCGAAGCATGCCGTCAGGTCCGGGCCGTCGACATACTCGGTGACCAGGTAGGCACGGCTGCGCAGGCCCAGCACCCGCTGTTCCAGCACCGCGAGGGGGCGTGGCGTGGCGATGTCGAGGAACTCCAGGCGGTGGCCTTCAATCCAGGAATGCCAAGCCCTGCTCGGGCGCCAGAAGCGCTTGAACCAATGCGCGGTGTTCTTGATGTTGTAGCGCTTGATCACCAACTGGCGACCGTTGACCTCAATGCGCGCCACGCTGGCAGCGCCACCGGTCTTGTACAAATGGCCGGTGTCGATCAGCGCATCGGCCTGCTCCAGTACAGGCTGCAGGGCCTCGACCTCACTGCGGCGGATCGCCTGCAAGCCCGAAAGGGTGCGCTGGACGCTGAACAGGCTGCACTCGCGGCCAGCCTTGTCCAGATAGTCCTTCTGGCGCCAGGTGCGCACCTTGTCCACCTGTTTCTGCAGCGCTTCCAGCGGCAACGCATGCTCGGCGTTGGCCAGCAGGTAATGCACCAGCAGCTCTTCGATGAACGGCTCCAGGCGCTTGGGCAGCTGGGCGAAAAACACCCCGAGGTTTTCCAGCACGCGTGGACGCGACAACTGCTGACCGGGCGTTTCCGCCCTTATGCCCGCACCGTCGATCAGGTACAGCTTGCCGGCATGGCGCAGCAGGTTGTCCAGGTGCAGGTCTTCCTGCCAAAGGCCTTGGGCGTGCATGTGCGCCACGGCCGTGAGCGCTTCGCCCAGCACCAGGTGCTGCTCGTCCGCCAGCACTGGCAGGTTTTCCACTGCGGCCCAGGCATCGGCCAGGCTTTGTGCACCGTCAAGGAATTCGAACAGCAGCCAGCCACCCTCACCTTCCTTGAGGCCGTCGGCCAGTAGCGTCGGCGTGGTCAGTCCTTGTTCGGCCAGCAATTTCACACCCTGCAGTTCGCGCTGGAAATGCCGTGCGGCGTTACCACCGACCAGCAACTTTGCCAGCACCGGTGTACCGCGCCAGACACCAGCGCCCACATAACGCTGGCCCGGCAGCACGCGCAGCAGGCTGAGCAATTGCAAGTCGGCGCTGCCAGCGGCATCAACCAACGTGATGCTCAGGGGCAGCGATGGGCTGCGCCCGGCATCCTTCAATTCAGACAAACGCATCAGCGGGCCTCTTTTTCACGACGGCGTTGCGTCAACCGTTGCAGCCAGCTATCGACCAGCGCGCCGTCGGCGGGCTGCCCCAGGTAGGTAGCCAGCAAAGTACGTACATCCTGCACGCTCCACGCCTGGGCGCGGCGCAGCAGTGGCTCCAGGTCCTTGAGGCGGTCACGCATGCCGAGCAGCAGGGGACGGGTCTTTTCCAGGTCGATCAGTTGCGCATCCCAGCCGTCACGCCGTTGGCGCAAGAAAATGTGCTTGGGGTAGAAGCAGCCATGCACCTGGCCGGCGCTGTGCAGGGTACGCGCCAGCTGGCCGCAGGCCTGCAGGATGCCAGTGCGCTCGGCCTTACCCAACCGCGGCCATTGCGCCAGCAGGCTTTCGAGGTCGGCCCATTCGTCCAGAGCGCGGGTCATCAGGATGGCCCGGTGCTTGCCACCCTGCTTGCGCTCTCCGTAGAACACCGCCTGCAATGCCGGAATGCGCAGCTTCTGGTAGCGACTGATGTTGCGGAATTCCCGGGCAAAGGTGGGCTCGCCGAACGGCCGGTGCAAGGTACGGGTCAGGTAGTCGCTCTGGCGCTTGAGGTAGTAGCCCTTGCCTTCGAGTTCCAGACGGAAGACGCTGCTCCAGCCACCGCGGCCGGTGTTGGGTTCGTCCACCGCATCAAGTTGCAGCGCCCACAGCGCCTCGAAGTCGTCCAGGCCATGGCGCTTGAGCAGCGCGAGGTCCGCGCTGGCCAGGTAATCGGTCATTCCCTTCCCTCGAAAAAGCCCAGTACCCGACGAATGCGCTTCTTGTCACGCACATTCAGCCGGTCACGGCCACGGTATTGCAGGTAGAAGCGCAGGCGCTGGGTAGCTGACAGGTGGTATTTGGCCACTTTGTCCAGGCATGCCAGGTCCTTGATCATCCGGTGGCGCCACATGAATCCGCGCCAGAAGTCGCCGGTGGGGCAGTCGATGAAGAATAGCGTGCCCTGGTCATCGACCAGCAGGTTGCGCCACTTCAAATCGTTATGGGCGAAGCGGTGCTCGTGCATGACCCGGGTATGGCGCGCCAGTTGACGGCTGATATGGTCGACCCAGGTGCGGTCGGCCAAGCGCGGATCGTTGTGTTCGGCCAATGCCGACAGGTCTTCGGTGCGCGGCAGTTCACGGGTGATCATCGCGCCACGGCCAAAGGCCAGGCCGTTGCGCTCCAGGCCCCAGGCCACGACTTCGGCGGTGGGGATACCCCATTTGGCGAACTGCTTGAGGTTTTGCCATTCGGCCTTGATGCGTGGCCGCCCCAGGTACCGGCGCATGTGCTTGCCGGCCCCGGTGTAGCGCTTGACATAGTAGTTGATCCCGTCACGCTCGATGCGTACCACCTCACTGAGCGGATCGCGGGTCAGCCGTTCGCCCTGGAGGGCGAATACCGCATCGAGGCTGCCGAAGTCCGCCGCCAGGTGTTCGTACCCCGGCGCCAGTGTCCAACTCGCCATCAGAGTGCATCCCCATAGCGTTGCTTGCGATCGTAGAGTTTCTGGGCCTTGCGCTCCAGCCAGGCGAGCAGCGCGGCTTCCTCCTTCAGCACCTGCCGCAGCGGACGCTGGAAGTAAGCACGCAGGAAGCGCAGCTTGTCGCGTTGGGTCAGGCCGATGTCCAGGGCCGAAAAGTACAGCGCAGCCAGGTCCTTGTCACGCCAGCGGCGGCTGATCGTGGCACGGGTTTGCGCACGGTGCAGGTCGATCACCGACAGCTTGAAGTCATCCGCCGTCACCGGTCGGTCGGTGTGCAGCAGGAAATGGCAGATGTAGCAATCGCGGTGGTTGACCCCGGCGCGGTGCATGCCGCCGGTCATCTTCGCCACTTCTGCGATAAGTGCACGCTTCAGACGCGGCTCGGGGGGCTGCTTGACCCAGTCGATACTGAAGTCTTCCAGGCTGATGGTGGGCGCCAGCTCTTCAGTGATGATGAACGAGTGCTGCGTGGCCGGGTTGCTGCCACGCTCGCCGTAGGCGACTGCGGTCATGGTCGGCACACCCACTTCGTGCAGGCGTTGGATCGCCCGCCATTCCTGGCCGGCACCGAGTACCGGCAGCTTGGCGGTGAACAGGTTCTTGAAGATCTCGCCCCAGCCGATGCCACGGTGGATCTTGACGAAAAAGCCCTCGCCAGCCACCTCGGTGCGCAGCGTGCGGCGCCCTTCCAGCTCGCGATAGACCTCGCCTTGCAGCGCCTCCACGGCGTCGAAGGCATCACGCCCGGCCCACAGGCGTTTGAAGGGCTCGGCCAATATCAGCTTCATGCGGTTTTTTGCCCCAGGATCACGTCGGCAGCATGCTGTGGCATGCTGTACAGATCGGCGCTATCAGCAAATGCCAGGCCATTGCGCGACCAGCTGGCACGCGCCTGCGGGTCTTCGAGCATGCGCTGCAGGTAGCCGTTGAGCTGCTCTTGTTCGAACGGCTCATCCAGCACCAGGCCGCTGTCGGCCTCGGCAATGTAGTGGGCATAACCGCACACCTTGGACACCAGCACCGGCAAGCCGGCGACCAACGCTTCGAGCAGCACCGTACCGGTATTCTCGTTGTAAGCCGGGTGAATCAGCAGGTCGGCGCCCAACAGGAAGCGCGGGATGTCGCTGCGGCCCTTGAGGAACTGCACCTGGTCGCCCAGGCCCAGGGTAGCGCTTTGCAGCTGGAATACCTTGGGGTCGTCCTGGCCGATCACCATCAGCCTGGTGCGTTTGCGCAGGGCTGACGGCAGCGCGGCCAGTGCCTTGAGGCTGCGGTCCACGCCTTTGGTCTTGAAGCCTGAGCCAATCTGCACCAGCAGCAGGTCGTCATCCCCCAGTTCGAATTCCTTGCGGAACTCGGCGCGGATCTCGGCGGCATTGGCCGGCGCACGGCGATCCTGGGAAATGCCTGGCGGCAGCAGGTGGAAGCGTTCTACCGGGGTGCCGTAATGCTTGATGAACAGCGGCTGCTGCACTTCGGAAATCATCAGCACTTCGGTATGGGCGTCCTTGGCGAACACCGCACGCTCGTACTCGGCAAAGTGCCGGTAGCGGCCCCAGCGACGGTACAAGCCACCGCGCAGGGTCTGCGCCTTGTCTTCGAAGCAGCCGTCGGCGGCGTAGTACACGTCCAGCCCCGGCATCTTGTTGAAGCCGATCAGGCGGTCGACCGGGCGCTTGGCCAGGTCAGCGGCCATCCAGGCACTGAGCTTCTCGTTGCGGCGGTGGTTGAAAATCGCCTTCACCGGCGCCACCAGCACTTCGAAACCCGGTGGAATGTCACCCTCCCAGATCAGCGTGTACACGCGGATCTGGTGGCCCCGCTTCTGGCACTCCAGGGCAATGCGCATGAAATCGCGCTGCAGCCCGCCGAAGGGGAAATATTTGTAAAGCACGAAAGCCAGTTGCATCAACGGACATCCTCAGCCAGCAGCAACGCGCTCAAGCGGCTCGCCACATGCTCGGGATTCAGGCGAGTGAAGCACAGCGGCCACTCGCGTTTCAGATCGAACCGGGCCAGGTCATCGGCGCTCGGTTTGTAGGTGCACTTCTTCTGCAGGCAGGGAGCGCAAGGCCAGTCACTGGCCTGGTGAATCTGGGTCCGTCCGTAGGCGCCAGTCAGGCCCGGGTTGGTCGGGCCAAACAGCGAAAGGGTGGGCACATCGAGCGCCGCCGCCAGGTGGCCAAGGCCGGTGTCGACCGCCACGCAGGCCTTTGCCGCCGCCAGTACACGAGCGACGCCGGCAAGGTTCAATTTGGGGAGCACCTGGCAGTTGTTCAAGCCTAGGGCAATTCGCTCGGCCCGCGCCTTCTCGGCCGGATTACCCCAGGGCAGGCGCACTTCCAGCTTGCGCCGGCCCATGCGCTCGGCCAGTTCGCGCCAGTAGGCTTCGGGCCAGTGCTTGGTCGCCCAGGTGGTGCCATGCAGGAACACCACATAGGGCGCAGCCGGCGGCAGTTGCAGGCGGTCGAGGTCCAGGCCGTAGTTGCCGATGCCTTCTGGCAGGTCGTAGGCCAGGGCCATGGCAAACAGCTGGCGTACCCGCTCCACCGCATGCTGGCCGGTGGCGACCGACAGAGGCCGGTCGTAGAAGCGGCTGGCCCAGCCTTCGCGGGCCGAGTAGCGGTCCAGGCCGGCTACGGGTGCCTTCACGTAACGGGTCAACCAAGCCGACTTGACCAGGCCCTGGGCGTCGATCACAAGGTCATACTTGCGCTCGCGAACGCGCTGCTTGAACGCCTTCCACTCGCCACTCTTGATGGTTTGCCAGAGGTTCTTGCGCCAGCGACGGATCGCCACCGGGATGACCTGGTCGACCGCAGGGTGCCAACTGGGGATTTCGGCGAAGCCTTCTTCCACCACCCAATCGAAACGGATGCCTGGAATGGCATGGGCGGCATCGGTAAGCGCCGGCAGGGTGTGGATGACATCCCCCAGCGACGAGGTCTTGATGATCAGTACCCGCACTTAGTCGACCTCGGCCACGGTATCGATCAGGTCCGGTCCGCTTAGGCTGTGCAGGGCGGCGATCACTTTGCCCGGATCCAGCAGACGCAGGCAATTGTAATGGCCGAAGCGACAGGTGCGGTCAAAGCACGGGCTGCACTCGATACCGGTGCGCACCACTTCCACCTGTTCGGCCAGCGGCGGGGTGAAGCCGGGTGAAGTCGAGCCGTACACCGCCACCAATGGACGGTTCAGCGCAGCGGCCACGTGCATCAGGCCGGAGTCGTTGGACACCACGGCATGGGCGCAGGACATCAGGTCGATGGCCTCGGCCAGCGAGGTCTCACCGGCCAGGTTGGACGACTCTTCACGGAACCCCGGAATAAGCCGGTCGCGGATCTGCTCACCGACCGGGTGATCGTTCTTGGAGCCGAACAGCCACACTTGCCAGCCTTGTCGAATCATCGCATCGGCCACAGCGGCATAGTGCTCTGCCGGCCAGCGCTTGGCTTCGCCAAACTCGGCGCCAGGGCACAGCGCCAGTACCGGACGGTCCAGTTCCAGGCCGAACTTGGCCAGGGCGGCGTCGCGGCTTTGCGCTTCGATCTGCAGGTTGGGACGCGGGTATGGCTGCGGCAGCTCGGCGCCGGGCGCGTAAGCCAGGGCCATGAAGCGCTCGATCATCAGCGGGTAGCGGGTCTTGTCCAGCTTGCGCACGTCGTTCAGCAGACCGAAGCGCATTTCACCGCGCCAGCCGGTGCGTTTTGGAATGCCGGCAAAAAAAGGCACCAGCGCCGACTTGAGCGAGTTGGGCAGCAGGATGGCCTGGTCGTACTGGCCGGCCAGGGACTTGCCGATGCGCCGCCGCGTGGCCAGTTCCAGCGCACCGTGGCCGAGCGGGAAGCTCAAGGCCTGACGCACTTCAGGCATGCGTTCGAGGATCGGCCGGCTCCACTCGGGGGCCAGCACGTCGATCACGCAGTCGGGGTGCTGCTGTTTCAGGCACTGGAACAGGGTCTGCGCCATCACCATGTCGCCAACCCAGCTGGGGCCAATGATCAGTATTCTCATGCTCAGTCCAGAAACGCTCGGGGAGGCTACAGGCTGCGGTCCAGCCTGGCCTCCCCTCTTTATATTCAGGCTATGTGGCGGACAGTGTACCACTCACATGGCCTATTCGCGGGCAAGCCCGCTCCCACAGGGATTGCACACTGCTCAGGGCCTGTGCAGTACCTGTGGGAGCGGGCTTGCCCGCGAACAAGCCAACACGGTATCAGCTTAAACCCAACTCACCCCAGATCCGCCGCACTTCACGGCGTTCATCGGCAAACTGCGCCGCATCGATCACCCCGGCCTGCTTCTGCAGGGCCTGGCGGTGCGAGGCCGAGCGGAACGCCTTGTACACTTCACGCAACAGCACCGCGTCACTGGCCGGCATCAAGTTCGCCTGCTCCAGCTCTTCCAGAATGCGGATGTTATCGGTCCATCGAAGTATGGCCGGATGGTCGTGGGACCAGGCCAAAGCGGCGTATTGCACCATAAATTCGATATCGACGATACCGCCGGCATCCTGCTTGATATCGAACGGCACGCCGGCGTCGAAGGCGTTCGCCCCCGTACCGGCAACCGTAGCCTTGGTACCGAGGTTGTCACGCATCTTGGCGCGCATTTCACTCACCTCGCTGCGCAGTTTTTCCAGGTCGCGCGCCTGGCCCAGTACCTTGGCGCGCACACCTTCGAATGCCGCCCCCACCTGCTTGCAACCCACCAGCACACGGGCCCGTACCAGCGCCTGGTGTTCCCAGGTCCAGGCTTCGTTCTGCTGGTAGCGTTCGAACGCACCCAGCGAGCTGACCAGCAGCCCCGAGGCGCCGGACGGGCGCAGGCGCATATCCACGTCGTACAGTTGGCCCGAGTTGGTCTGGGTGGTCAGCAAGTGGATGATGCGCTGCCCCAGACGCGTGAAGAACTGCGCACTGTCGATAGGCTTCGCACCGTCGGTTTCCGCCTGCGGATCGCCGTCATGGATGAAGACCAGGTCCAGGTCCGAACCGTGGCCCAGTTCCAGGCCGCCCATCTTGCCGTAACCGATGATGATGAAACCCGGGTCGCACAGGCTGCCGTCGCTGCGCTTGGGTTGGCCGTGGCGGGCCACGGTCTGGCGCCAGGCCAGGGCCAGCACCTGGTCGAGGATGGCTTCAGCCAGCCAGGTCAGGTAGTCGCTGACTTTCATCAACGGCAGGTTGCCGCTGATTTCCGAGGCAGCCACGCGCAGGCTGTGGGCCAGCTTGAAATGGCGCAGCGCCTCCATCTGCTGCTCCAGGTCGTCCTCGGGGATGCGCGTCAGGCGCTCGCGCAGTTCGCTGGCCAGTTCTGGCGCCAAGGGCGGGCTGAACAAACGGCCCTCATTGAGCAGTTCGTCGAGCAGCAGCGGGTACAAGGCAATCTGCTCGGCAATCCACGGGCTGGCAGCGCACAGCGTCAGCAAACGGCGCAAGGCACCCGGGTTTTCGGTCAGCAGTACCAGGTAGGCAGAACGCCGCGCCACAGCCTCGACCAATGGCAGCACCCGCTCAAGCACCAGGTCGGGGTTGTCATGCTCCACCGCCTGGGCCAACAGCCGCGGGATGAATGCGTCTAGTCGCTCACGGCCGATGCGCTGCATCGAGCGCAACTGCGGGCTGGAACGCAGCCCGGCCAGGCGCCGCAAGGCTTCGGCGGGTTGTTTGAAGCCAGCCTCTTGCAATTGCCGGCCAGCGGCTTCTTCGTCCTGCGCCTGCTCCCACAACGGCGACCACTCGCCACCCACCACCAGTTCGCCTTCACCGTCTTCATCATCCGGGTCGGCAATGACCTGGCGGAAATGCCAGTCGATGCGGCCACGCCAGTACATCAACTGGTCATGGAAGCTCTGCCAGTCGGCAAAGCCGAGCATGTAGGCCACGCGTGCCTGATCGGTCTCACCTTCCGGCAACATTTGCGTCTGGCGGTCGGCAATGGCCTGGATCGCGTGCTCGGTGTACCGCAGGAACTCATAGCCCTCACGCAACTCGGCCACCACTGCTGGCGGCAGGTAGCCTTGGCCTTCCAGGGTGGCCAGCACCTTGAGCAACGGCCGCTGCTGCAGGCTGAGGTCGCGCCCGCCGTGGATCAGCTGGAAGGCCTGGGCGATGAACTCCACTTCGCGAATACCACCGGCCCCCAGCTTGATGTTCTCGGCCATGCCCTTGCGCCGCACTTCCTGCTGGATCAATTGCTTCATGGTGCGCAGCGCTTCGATTGCGGAAAAGTCCAGGTAGCGGCGGTACACGAACGGGCGCAGCATCTCCTGCAACTGCGCGCCAGCCGCCTGGTCGCCGGCCACCACCCGCGCCTTGATCATCGCGTAACGTTCCCAGTCACGGCCCTGGTCCTGGTAGTACTGCTCCAGTGCATTGAAGCTGAGCACCAGGGCACCCGCCGAACCATAGGGACGCAGACGCATGTCAACGCGGAATACAAAGCCGTCGACAGTAACCGGGTCCAGCGCCTTGATCAGCCTTTGGCCCAGGCGCGTGAAGAACTCCTGGTTGTCCAGCGAGCGCTTCACCCCTTCGGTTTCACCGCCCTCGGGGAAACCGAAGATCAGGTCGATGTCCGACGACAGGTTAAGCTCTACCGCTCCCAGCTTGCCCATGCCCAGCACCACCATGTGCTGCGGCTGGCCGCTGCGGTTGCCGATGGGTGTCCCGAACTGCTGGCAATGGCGCGGGTACAGCCATTGGTAGGCTTCGTCGATGGCCGCATCGGCAAGGTCCGACAGGTCACGGCAGGTTTCGCCAAGCTCCGCCTGGCGAGTGATGTCGCGCCAGATAATGCGCAACTGCTGGCGGTTGCGCGCGCGGCGCAGGTTGCGCGCCAGTTCGTCCTCGCTCTGTGCCGCCTGGGCCGTTGCGGCGATTTGCCCGCGCAGCTCACCGGGGGCGTAACGCCGCTCCAGCTCGCCACTGGCCAGCAGGGCGAACAGCATGGCCGGCTCGCGCTGGGCCAGGCTGAGCACGAATTCACTGGCAGCAGCCACCTGGTCGAACTGCTGCCGGTGCAGCGGGCTCCAGGCCTGCAGGTCGAGTTCGGGGTGGCCGGCCACGGCATCGCTGATGAACTGCTGGTTGCGAGTGACCAGCGGCTGCAAGGTGGCGGGCAGATCGGAGGGCAAAGGTAGGCGCATGGTCTATCCTTGATCGGCGTGAAATAGAGGGGAAAAAGCGGCCAAGGGGAAGCCGGACCACGGTTGGACTGTCGTACAAAAGTTGGAAATAGCTGAAAAAAACGAAATCTTGGCAATAAACATCAAGAACCACCCGTTCGCGACACAATGCCAACCAACATGAACGTTTTTCCTCACAAGCCAAGGTGCGACCAAACGTCGCACAAATGTAGTTTTACTACTACTCGTGTCGTGTAAAAGCATGAAATGCGAAAGCAAATGTAGTAAAACTACAACGCGCCGGAAGACACCCCGGTAATCCAAGAATTCACGACGTCTGCCCATAAGGCCAGTCGCAATCTCAGGCAATCGATTCTGGTTGCCTTTCCGCCCTGGAGCAAGCCATGCAAGACCTCGATCCAATCGAAACCCAGGAATGGCTGGATGCCCTGGAGTCGGTCCTCGACAAAGAAGGCGAAGACCGCGCTCATTACCTGATGACCCGTATGGGCGAGCTGGCCACCCGCAGTGGCTCCCAGCTGCCATATGCGATCACCACGCCATACCGCAACACCATCCCTGTCACCCACGAAGCACGCATGCCTGGCGACCTGTTCATGGAACGCCGCATTCGCTCGATGGTGCGTTGGAACGCGCTGGCCATGGTCATGCGTACCAACCTGAAAGACTCGGACCTGGGCGGACACATCTCTAGCTTCGCCTCCAGTGCCACCCTGTACGACATCGGCTTCAACTACTTCTTCCAGGCCCCTACCGAAGAACACGGCGGCGACCTGGTCTTCTTCCAGGGCCACGCATCGCCAGGCGTCTACGCCCGTGCCTTCATGGAAGGCCGTATCAGCGAAGACCAGATGAACAACTTCCGCCAGGAAGTGGACGGCAACGGCCTGTCTTCGTACCCGCACCCATGGTTGATGCCTGATTTCTGGCAGTTCCCGACCGTTTCGATGGGTCTGGGCCCGATCCAGGCGATCTACCAGGCACGCTTCATGAAGTACCTGGAAGCCCGTGGCTTCATCCCGGCCGGCAAGCAGAAGGTCTGGTGCTTCATGGGCGACGGTGAGTGCGACGAGCCGGAATCCCTGGGTGCAATCGCCCTGGCCGGCCGCGAGAAGCTGGACAACCTGATCTTCGTCATCAACTGCAACCTGCAGCGCCTCGACGGCCCGGTTCGCGGCAACGGCAAGATCATCCAGGAACTCGAAGGCGTGTTCCGTGGCGGTGGCTGGAACGTCAACAAAGTCGTCTGGGGCCGTTTCTGGGACCCACTGCTGGCCAAGGACACCAACGGTGCCCTGCAGCGCCGCATGGACGAAGTCATCGACGGCGAGTACCAGAACTACAAAGCCAAAGACGGCGCGTACGTTCGCGAGCACTTCTTCAACACCCCGGAACTCAAGGCCATGGTCGAAGACCTGTCCGACGAAGAGATCTGGAAGCTCAACCGTGGCGGTCACGACCCGTACAAGGTCTACGCGGCGTATCACCAGGCTGTTAACCACAAAGAGCAGCCGACCGTCATCCTGGCCAAGACCATCAAGGGTTACGGCACCGGTGCTGGCGAAGCCAAGAACACCGCGCACAACACCAAGAAGGTCGACGTCGACAGCCTGCGTCACTTCCGTGACCGCTTCGACATCCCGGTCAAGGATGCCGACCTGGAGAACCTGCCGTTCTTCAAGCCGGAAGAAGGTTCTGCCGAAGCCAAGTACCTGGCCGAGCGCCGTGCTGCCCTGGGCGGTTTCGTGCCACAGCGCCGTGCCAAGAGCTTCAGCGTGCCGACCCCGCCACTGGAAACGCTGAAAGCGATCCTGGATGGCTCGGGCGACCGCGAAATCTCCACCACCATGGCCTTCGTGCGTATTCTGGCGCAGCTGGTCAAGGACAAGGACATTGGCCAGCGCATCGTCCCGATCATCCCGGACGAAGCCCGTACCTTCGGTATGGAAGGCATGTTCCGCCAGTTGGGCATCTACTCGTCGGTCGGCCAGCTCTACGAGCCAGTCGATAAAGACCAGGTGATGTTCTACCGCGAAGACAAGAAGGGCCAGATCCTCGAGGAAGGCATCAACGAAGCCGGCGCCATGTCGTCGTTCATCGCTGCCGGTACCTCGTACAGCTGCCACAACCAGCCGATGCTGCCGTTCTACATCTTCTACTCGATGTTCGGTTTCCAGCGTATTGGCGACCTGGCCTGGGCCGCTGGCGACAGCCGCACCCGTGGTTTCCTGATCGGCGGTACCGCCGGCCGTACCACCCTCAACGGTGAAGGCCTGCAGCACGAAGACGGTCACAGCCACATGATGGCGGGCACCATCCCGAACTGCCGCACCTACGATCCGACCTACGGCTACGAGCTGGCGGTGATCATCCAGGACGGCATGAAGAAGATGACCGAAGAGCAGCAGGACATCTTCTACTACATCACCGTGATGAACGAATCCTACCAGCAACCAGCCATGCCGGCCGGTGTCGAGGAAGGCATCATCAAGGGCATGTACCTGCTGGAAGAGGACACCCGCGAAGCCGCACACCACGTACAGCTGATGGGCTCCGGCACCATCCTGCGCGAAGTCCGCGAAGCCGCGAAGATCCTGCGTGAAGAGTTCAACGTCGGTGCCGACGTGTGGAGCGTCACCAGCTTCAACGAACTGCGCCGCGACGGCCTGGCCGT
The DNA here is from genome assembly GCF_043106315.1 of Pseudomonas sp. FYR_5. Lineage (NCBI taxonomy): Bacteria > Pseudomonadati > Pseudomonadota > Gammaproteobacteria > Pseudomonadales > Pseudomonadaceae > Pseudomonas > Pseudomonas sp. FYR_5. The sequence continues at coordinate 69,332 of NZ_JBICMK010000088.1, forward strand.
GGAACGCGCCAACCGCCTGAAGCCTGGCCAGAAGCCACAGCAGACCTACGTCGAGCAGTGCCTGAACGGTCGCAAAGGCCCGGTCATTGCCTCTACCGACTACATGAAGCTGTTCGCCGAGCAGATTCGCCAGTGGGTACCGAGCAAAGAGTTCAAAGTCCTGGGTACCGACGGTTACGGTCGCAGCGACAGCCGCAAGAAGCTGCGTCACTTCTTCGAAGTCGACCGCCACTTCGTGGTGCTGGCTGCCCTGGAAGCCCTGGCTGACCGTGGCGAGATCGAACCCAAGGTTGTCGCAGACGCTATCGTCAAGTTCGGTATCGACCCGGACAAGCGCAACCCACTGGACTGCTGAGGAGTATTTTTAAGTGAGCGAACTCATTCGCGTACCTGACATCGGCAGCGGTGAAGGTGAAATCATCGAGCTGTTCGTCAAGGTCGGTGACCGTATCGAGGCTGACCAAAGCCTGCTGACCCTGGAGTCCGACAAGGCCTCCATGGAAATCCCGGCGCCCAAGGCCGGCGTCATCAAGGAGCTGAAGGTCAAGCTGGGCGACCGCCTGAAAGAAGGCGACGAGCTGCTGGTCCTGGAAGCCGAGGGCGCCGCTGCTGCGGCCCCTGAGGCACCGGCTGCTGCCGCTCCGGCTCAGGCAGCTGCGCCGGCTCCCGCCGCCGAAGCCACCCCTGCTCCGGCCGCAGCCCCGGCTGCCGCCAGCGTGCAGGACATCCATGTGCCGGACATCGGTTCGTCGGGCAAGGCCAAGATCATCGAAGTACTGGTCAAAGTCGGCGACACCGTCGAAACCGACCAGTCGCTGATCACCCTGGAGTCCGACAAGGCCTCCATGGAAATCCCGTCGCCGGCCGCCGGCGTGGTCGAAGAAGTACTGTGCAAGCTGGAAGACGAAGTCGGCACTGGCGACCTGATCTTCAAGTTGAAAGTGGCGGGTGCAGCCCCGGCTGCCGCGCCGGCACCAGCTGCCGCCCCTGCGCCAGCCAAGGCTGAGGCTGCTCCGGCCGCCGCACCGGCCGCACCGGCTGCTGCCCCCGCACCGGCTGCTACCGCACCGGCCGCTGGCAGCAATGCCAAGGTTCACGCAGGTCCCGCTGTTCGTCAGCTGGCCCGTGAATTCGGTGTCGAGCTGGGTGCAGTTGCTGCCACCGGCCCGCACGGTCGCATCCTGAAAGAAGACGTGCAGGTCTACGTCAAGGCCATGATGCAGAAGGCCAAGGAAGCGCCGGCAGCCGCCGGTGCGACCGGTGGTGCTGGCATCCCGCCAATCCCTGCCGTGGACTTCAGCAAGTTCGGTGAAGTGGAAGAAGTGGCCCTGACCCGCCTGATGCAGGTCGGTGCTGCCAACCTGCACCGCAGCTGGCTCAACGTGCCGCACGTGACCCAGTTCGACTCTGCCGACATCACCGAGCTGGAAGCCTTCCGCGTGGCGCAGAAGGCCGTGGCCGAGAAGGCTGGGGTGAAGCTGACCGTGCTGCCACTGCTGCTCAAGGCCTGCGCCTTCCTGCTCAAGGAACTGCCGGACTTCAACAGCTCGCTGGCGCCAAGCGGCAAGGCCATCATCCGCAAGAAGTACGTGCACATCGGCTTCGCCGTGGACACCCCGGACGGCCTGCTGGTCCCTGTGATCAAGAACGTCGACCAGAAAAGCCTGCTGCAACTGGCTGCCGAAGCCGCTGCACTGGCCGAGAAGGCGCGCACCAAGAAGCTGTCGGCTGACGAGATGCAAGGCGCTTGCTTCACCATCTCCAGCCTCGGCCATATTGGCGGCACCGGCTTCACGCCGATCGTCAATGCGCCGGAAGTGGCTATCCTGGGCGTCTCCAAGGCGACCATGCAGCCAGTCTGGGATGGCAAGGCCTTCCAGCCAAAGCTGATGCTGCCGCTGTCGCTGTCCTACGATCACCGTGTGATCAACGGCGCTGCCGCCGCGCGCTTCACCAAGCGCCTGGGCGACGTGCTGGGCGATATCCGCACCATGCTGCTGTAAGGCAGCACTCTGCCCCTCCTTGCGAGGGGCAGTTCCCTTTTCGAGCTGCCACGCTCGTACCTCAACCCCGTCGATTGGCGGGGCTTTTTTTTGCCTGGAAAAAGCTGGGAGGGCTTCGCCCTCCTTTCGCGACACAAGGCCGCTCCCACAGGCAATCGCAGTCCATTGTGGGGGCAACTGTCTTGCTCAATTTCTGAAAGCTGGCGCGATCCGTGTGGGAGCGGCCTTGTGTCGCGATGGGCCGCAAAGCGGCCCCAAAATCTCCAGCCAAACTACAGAATCGGCCACGTCAGCCGATAACCTGTCCACAGCATCAAGCATGGCCGCTTGCCAGCCCTCGGGACATGATGCAACCTTGCCAAATCCGCCGCAGCCAAAAGGCAGCGTTCCCTCTTCAAGCGAGTCTTCGATGAAAAGCCAACCCGATGCCGCCAGCCGTGTGGCGGCCGAGGTCGTGACGCAGTTACCCGTGCCCTCGCGGCTCGGCATGCTGCGTTTCGAAAGGCTCAACGAAGCCACCTGGGCCATGCTCTACCTTGACCCGGCCTGTGAGCGCCAGTTCGGCATGCAAACCGGCGAGCTGTGTGCCCTGATTGACGCGCCCTACGCTAGCCTGATGGAACCCGAAGCACGCTACCGGCTGCACGACGAAATCCAGTTGCAACTGGCCCAACGCGGCTACTACCGCGTGCGTTACACCCTGCACACGCCGAGCACCTCGCTGCGCCTGCTGGAAGCGGGTGAAGCTTACAAACAACACAACCGCCAGCTGTTACGCGGCTACCTGAGCGTACTCGACGACCAGCAGGAAGATAGCGGCGAACTTGGCGCCAGCGACCTGGAGTCACGCAACAATCGCTTGCAGCTGGCCCTGCAACTGAACCAGCGCACACAGCAAGAACAGCTGGAGCACCTGGAGCGTGTGCGCGGCCAGCAGGACCTTATCCTGCGCCTCGCCCGCCAGCGCTACAGCGCGGGCAACTCGCTACTCGAAGCGGCCCAACTGATCACCCAGAGCGCCTGCGAAATCTACAAGGTCGACTGCGCCAGCATCTGGCACCTGGAAGACCAACGCCTGGAACCGATCATCGCCTGGTACCGCGATGCGCAGGAGCACCGCCAGCCCGAAGCCATCGATGCCAGCCGCTTCCCCGACTACCTGGATGCACTGCACGCAAGCCGCGCCATTGACGCTCACAACGCCGGCCACGACCCGCGTACCCGTGCTCTGGCGCAAAGCATGCGCCCGGAAAACAAGGCCATGCTCGACGCCAGCATCCGCGTCGATGGCCAGGTGATCGGCGTGTTGTGCCTGGAGCAAAGCGGCCAGCCAAGGGCCTGGCAGTCGGACGAGATTGCCTTTGCCGGCGAGCTGGCCGACCAGTTCGCCCAAGTGATCACAAACCACAAACGGCGGGCCGCGGCCAGTGCCCTGCATCTGTTCCAGCGCGCGGTCGAGCAGAGCGCCAGCGCCTTTCTGCTGGTGAACCGCGACGGCCGGGTGGAGTACGTCAACCCCAGCTTCACCGCCATCACCCAGTACAGTACCGACGAAGTGCAGGGCCGCCAGTTGGGCGAGCTACCGGCACTGGAGAACCTCAGCGAACTGCTGTTCGACTCGCCGTCGAGCCTGGCCATGGGCAACAGTTGGCAGGGCGAGTTCAAGAGCCGGCGCAAGAACCTGGAGCCGTACTGGGGCCAGTTGTCGATCTCCAAGGTATACGGTGACAACCGTGAGCTGACCCACTACATCGGCATCTACGAAGACGTCACCCAGACCAAGCTGGCCCAGCAACGCATCGAGCGCCTGGCTTACACCGACAACCTCACCAACCTGGGCAATCGCCCGGCGTTCATTCGCAGCCTGGACGAGCGCTTCGCCCGCGATGGCGAAAGCTCGATGTGCCTGCTGTTGGTGGACATCGACAACTTCAAGCGCATCAACGACAGCCTTGGCCACCAGACCGGCGACAAGCTGCTGATCAGCCTGGCCAGGCGTCTGCGCAACAGCCTGCACAGCGGTGGCATCCTCGCGCGCTTTGCCAGTAACGAGTTCGCCGTGCTGCTCGACGACACCAGCCTTGAAGATGGCCAAGGCGTTGCCCAGCAGTTGCTGTGCACCCTCGACAAGCCGATGTTCGTCGATAACCAGTTGATCAACGTCACCGCCTCGGTAGGCTTGGCCTGTGCACCGTTGCACGGCATCGACCCAGCCAGCCTGATGAAGAATGCCGGCCTTGCATTGCACAAGGCCAAGGCCAACGGTAAACACCAGGTACAGGTGTTTACCGAAGTGCTCAATGCCGAAGCCAGCTACAAGCTGTTCGTCGAAAACAACCTGCGCCGTGCCCTGACCCAGAATGAGCTGGACGTGTTCTACCAGCCCAAGCTGTGCCTGCGCAGCGGTCGCCTGCTGGGCCTGGAAGCACTGCTGCGCTGGAACCACCCCGAACGCGGCATGATCCGCCCGGACCAGTTCATCAGCGTGGCCGAGGAAACCGGCCTGATCATCCCTATCGGCAAATGGGTGGTGCGCCAGGCGTGCTGCATGAGCCAGCAACTGCGCAAGGCCGGCCTGGGCAACCTGCATGTAGCCATCAACCTGTCGCCCAAACAGTTCTCCGACCCGGACCTGGTGGCGTCAATCAGCACCATCCTCAAGGAAGAAGCCCTGCCCCCGCACCTGCTGGAGCTGGAATTGACCGAAGGCCTGCTGCTGGAAGCCAGCGAGGACACCCACCGCCAGCTGGATGAACTGAAGGCCCTGGGCCTGACCTTGGCCATGGACGACTTCGGCACCGGTTATTCGTCGCTGAGCTACCTGAAGAAGTTTCCGATCGACATCCTCAAGATCGATCGCAGCTTCATCAACGAAATCCCCGACAACCAGGACGACATGGAAATCACCTCGGCGGTGGTGGCCATGGCCCATAACCTGAAGCTGAAGGTGGTGGCCGAAGGGATCGAGACGCCGGAGCAACTGGCGTTCCTGCGCCGCCACCGCTGCGACGTGGGCCAGGGTTACCTGTTCGACCGGCCAATTCCCGGGCGCGAGCTGGCTGAACGGCTGAAGCGCTATCCGCGTGGCCCGCTGGCCTGACAGCTGCGTAATCCTCGGGCACTATAGAAGCCATTCGGGCCCTTTCGCGGGCACGCCTGCTCCCACAGGAACACCACAACCTTTGAAACCTGTGCTGTACCTGTGGGAGCGGGCATGCCCGCGAAGGCCCAAACCACTCCCCCACTGAATAAACACAGAGGAACGGCCATGGTCCTGCGTTCGGAAATCCTGGTGAACAAAAACGTCATGCCCACTGCGGAACAGGCCCTGCCTGGCCGCGACACGCCAATGAGCCTGCCCGAGTTCCACTACGTATTCAAAGACACCCCGCTGCTCGGCCCGTTCTTCGAAGGCGCCATCGACTTCGCCATCTTCGGCCTGGGCTGCTTCTGGGGCGCGGAGCGCCGCTTCTGGCAGCGTGAAGGTGTGGTCAGCACCGTGGTCGGCTACGCCGGCGGCTTCACCCCGCACCCTACCTACGAAGAAGTCTGCTCGGGCCTGACCGGCCACACCGAAGTGGTGCTGGTGGTGTTCGACAAGGACAAGGTCAGCTACCGCGAACTGCTGGCGATGTTCTGGGAGCTGCACAACCCGACCCAAGGCATGCGCCAGGGCAACGACATCGGCACCCAATACCGCTCGGCCATCTACTGCACCAGCCCGGAACAGCTGGAACAGGCCAAGGCCAGCCGCGACGCCTTCCAGGCCGAGCTGAGCAAGGCCGGCTTCGGTGAAATCACCACCGAAATCGACCAGGCACCGACCGTATATTTCGCCGAGGCCTACCACCAGCAGTACCTGGCCAAGAATCCGGACGGCTACTGCGGCATCGGTGGCACCGGCGTGTGTCTGCCACCCAGCCTGCAAGGTAACTGAAGCATGAGCACGATGACCCTGTTCCACTCGCCGTTGTCGCCTTTCGTGCGCAAGGTCATGGTGGTGTTGCACGAAACCGGCCAGCTTGAGCGTGTGCAGTTGCAGCCGGTGAACATCAGCCCGGTGAGCGGCGACCCGCAGCTCAACCTGGACAACCCGATCGGCAAGATCCCGGCCCTGCGCCTGGAAGACGGCACCGTGCTGCATGACAGCCGGGTAATCTGCGAGTACCTCGACATGCAGCACGTAGGCCTGCCGCTGCTGCCACGAGAAGGCTCGGCGCGCTGGCGGCGCATGACCTTGGTATCACAGGCCGATGCGATCATGGATGCGGCGGTGTCGAGCCGTTATGAGAGCTTCCTGCGGCCAGAAGAAAAGCGCTGGGAGGGCTGGCTGCAGGCGCAGGGTGACAAGATCCGCCGGAGCCTGGCCAACCTGGAGCAGGAGCACTTGCCGGAGCTGATGTCCGGCTTCGACCTGGCGGCGATTGGCGTGGCCTGTGCGCTGGGCTATCTGGATTTGCGTCAGCCCGGATTCGGCTGGCGCGAGCACCAGCCTGGGTTGGCGTCGTGGTATGCCGAGGTGGTCAAGCGGCCATCGATGGTCGCTACAGCGCCAGTGGCCTGACAGTTCCCCTTCGCGGGTGAACCCGCTCCTACAGGTTTCCACAGTGTTCGCTATCTGTGGTGGGCTTGTGGGAGCGGGCGTGCCCGCGAAGGCCTCACCTCGGTATCACAGGAAACAACAGCCCGATCCTGAGGGCCAACCAGCGCCCGATCTCTTTGTCCTCCCTCATGCCGCCCTCCCCACCCGTGCCCAGTCCAGCCGCCGGGTCAGCACCATGAACACCCCAAGCAGGCCGAAACACAGCAGCGACCCCATCAGCAGCGCATAGTCTTCGGCACTCAGTAGCCCGAAGAGCAGCGCGTACAACGCCGCCAAACCCGCGGCAAAACCCACCCCTCGCCCCAGGCTGCGCAACACATGGCTCAGGTAGAAGCCGATCAGCAGCACACAGGCTGAAGCCGACAGCCCATACGCCAAACCAAAACCGATGTGCTCGGACAACGACAGCAGCAGCAGATAGAAGAACGCCAGCGCCACGCCCACCAGGATGTACTGCACCGGGTGCACACTCAGGTTCTTCATTACCTCGAACAGGAAGAAACCGGCAAAGGTCAGGGCAATGAACAACAACGCGTATTTGATCGCCCGCTCGCTTTTCAGGTACTGGTCCACCGGGTCTATAAAACTCACGCCAAAGCTGCGCTCACTGAAATCTGCACACTGCCCGGCGTTAGCGCACTGGCGTATCGCGTCCTCAAGGTTGGTAGCGAAGAACGAGGTTTGCCAGTGGGCACTGAAGCCTTGAGCATCGATATCGCGGCGGTTGGGCAAGTAGTTGCCGACGAAGCTCGGGTGCGGCCAGTTGGCGCGCATGTCCACGCTGCTGGTACGGCCCACGGGCACCACGTGCAACTGGCCGGTACCTTGCAGCGCCAGGTCAAAGCCATAGCTGAACGCTCGCGCCTGTAGCCCGTCCAGCCCCGGCAGGCTGGCGTGCACGCCGCCACGCATCCAGTCGAGCTGGGTGCCGGCCTCGAACGGCACTTTTTGCTCGTCCATGCTCAGCTCCAGAGCACTTTCGATACCGCGGATATCACTGATGCCCACCACCAGGAACGGCGTGTCGAAGCGGTAGTCGTCAAAGTCCTTGTCGATCCCCCAATGCTCCGGGAGCTTGAAGCGGCCGCTGATACGGCCTTTGGCGTGGAACAACCGCGCCTGGTAGATGCCTCGGGCGCGCAGTTCGGTGTCCACACCCAGGTCGGCGTCGAAGGTTTCCGGCAGAAAGTACAGGTGGCCGGCGATGGTGCTGGTTTCCTGGGTACGCTCACCGTCCTTTTCGATCCAGCGGCGCTGGTACTTGCGGTAAGGCACCACCAGCAGCGGGCCGCTGAGTTGCTGATCGAAGCTGGTGCTCTGGGCGATATCGCGCAGCACGCCGTCGCGCATGGCCTGGCGTTCGTCGATCAGGCCGTTGATCAGCAGTAGTGGGATGAGCAACAGCAACATCAGCATGGCGATCATGCCGAGTTTGAAACCTAGGGTCTTGTTCATGTGGCCTCCTGTGGCAGTGGGCGCAGTGTCTGCGCCTTGCATGGAGGCTTTGTGGAGAGCGTGTGTGATTTACGTGTATTTGGGGCTGCTGTGCAGCCCCGGCTATCTCAGCTAATGCGCCGCACCGGCAGCCACAACCGCACCCGCACCCCGCCATCGACGTTGTCCACCGCCAAGGCCCCGCCATGCAGCTGCATCACCTCGGCCACGAAATTCAGCCCCAGCCCAGTGCTCTTGCGCCCGCTCCCGGGCCGCGGCAGCGAGTAGAACCGCTCGCTGACCCGCCCGATGGCATACGCCGGTATCGCTTGCCCCTGGTTGAACAAACTCAACGCTACCCGTTCGCCATCGCGCTCCAGGTCGAACAGCAGCGTGCCACCTTCCGGGGTGAAGTCCAGCGCGTTGTCGAGCAGGTTGGCCAACGCCTGGCGCATCAGGAACGGATCGCAGCGCAAACGCAAAGTGGCAGGCACCCGCTGACGTACCTGCAAACTGGCGCCTTCGATACGCGCCGCATGGGCCAGCAACAACTCATCGACCAACGCCGCCAGCGCCACCTGCTGCTCGTCCTCCAGCGCCTGCATCTGCTCGACCCTGGCCAGGTTGAGCAGCCGCTCGATCATCTGCTGCAAACGCTCGCTCTCGCGCTCGATATTGCCGGCAAAGCGTGCCCGCTGATCAGCGGGCATATCCTCGCCCTGCAACAGCTCGGAAGCACCACGGATGGCCGCCAGCGGGCTTTTCAGCTCGTGAGTCAGGGTGTGCACGTAGCGCTCGACATAGGCCTTGCCTTCCAGCTGGGTGCGCATGCGCTCCACTGCCTGTGCCAGGTTCGCCAGCTCGCCACCCTTGTAATGCGGAAGCTCCGCACGCTCACCTTCGCTGACCGCCTGCGCATAACCTGCCAACTTGCGCAGTGAGCGCGCAAGCCACCACGACAGAGCCGCGCCGATCAGCAAGCCCAGGCCGATCAGGCCCAGCCCCAGGGTGAGCAGGCGCCGCTCGGAGCGGTCAATGTAGGGTTGCAATGAGCTATTGGGCTTGGCGACAGTGACAACGCCGATGATCTTGCCGTCGTCGATGATCGGTGCGCCAACGTGCATCACCGAGGTGCTTTCATCGTTGGGATCGCTGCGGGTGGAGCGGGCGCCATATTGGCCACGCAGGGTCAGCAGCACGTCATTCCACTGCGAGTAATCCTTGCCCAGGGCCTCGCCACTGGAGTCCAGCAACACGATGCCCTTGGCGTCAGTGACGTAGATGCGGTGGCTGACCTGGTTCTTGGCCAGCCCCCAGATCTGTGCGCCCGGGCTGCGCGAGCCGTAGGCCTTGAGCACCTCGGGCAGGCGGCCCTGGTTCAGGGTGCCGGCCTTGACCTCATCCCGCAGGATTTCTGCCAGCAGGTTGGCAGTGTCTACCAATGTTTCTTCAGAGGATTGGCGTACCACCGGGCGAATCTGTTCGCGTACGGTATTGAGCAAGAAGTAACCGGCCAAGCCGACGAACAGGAAGTACACCAGGAAGATGCGAATGCCCAAGCGCATCAGGCGTGGTCCGGGCTATAGCTGTAACCGAGGCCGCGATGGGTCTGGATCGGCTCGGCATCACCCGCTACCTGGCGCAGCTTGGCGCGCAGGCTCTTGATATGGCTGTCGATGGTGCGCTCATAGCCCACGTCGGAGGCCACGCCCAAAGCGTCGAGCAGCTGTTCGCGGCTGAACACCCGCTGCGGTTGTTCGAGCAGGCATTGCAGCAGGCGGAACTCATGCCGGGTCAGCGTGAGCGGCTGGCTGCGGTAGGTGATCTGCATGCGCAGGGTGTCGAGCTGGAACAAGGAGGTTCCGCCGGCAGCCTCGGCCCTCGGGGCCATGCGTTTGAGGATCGCCCGAACGCGCGCTGCCACTTCACGAGGGCTGAAAGGTTTTACCACGTAGTCGTCGGCGCCGATTTCCAAGCCTACTACGCGGTCGATTTCACCGTCCCGGGCGCTGAGAAACATCACCGGCACCTCGGTGAACCGGCGCAGCTGGCGACAGGTTTCGAAGCCACTGATGTCGGGCAGGCCGATGTCGAGGATGACCAGGTCGGCCGGGCGCTGGCGCTGCTGGTCGAGGGCGGCACTGCCCAGGGTTACCCACTCGGTGCTGTGACCGTCGGCCTGCAGGGCGTAGACCAGGGTGTCAGCGATGGCGGCTTCGTCTTCGACGATGAGGATATGGGGCATGGCGTCCGGCCTTGCGGTTTTGAAGGTTGGCACATCTCAGTGTAGGAGCGGGCTTGCCCGCGAACACCGGCGAGGCCGGTGCCTGACACCACATTATGTGTGTTCGCGGGCAAGCCCGCTCCTACATTGTATGGCGCACGCTTCAGATCAACAGCCTGGCTTGCCAGCAGTGAACTTTTTCGCCGGGTTGACCGCAGCCTTGAACTCGCGCAGCGCCTTGGAACCCACCAGCAGCGGGTAGTTGAAGTTGCTGCGGTCCACCAGATTCACCTCGACGGTGCGCTTCACATCCCCCAGGCACAACGCCAGGTCGACCACCGGGCGCTTGGAGACCTCTGGCGCATCCCCTTCGTCCTCTTCATCGGCACGGCCCTTGATCTTGCTGATGCGCGAGACCTTGTGCTCATACACCTTGCCGTCCGAGTCCTTGGTCGCCAGGCGGAAGCGCACCCACTCGTCCCCATCGCGGGTGAACAGCTCGATATCCTTGGCCGACAGCGACGCGGTGAAGGCGCCGGTGTCCATCTTGGCTTTCAGGGTTTCACCCAGTTCGGGCAGGGCGATGTTCTCGTAACGGCCGTAGAGGGTGGGCTCGGCGGCCATTACCGGCAGCGCCAACATCGACAACAGGGCTAGCAGTGATTTCACAGGCAGGCTTCCTTGAAAAGGGTCAGTGCTTAGACTGCACTGGCAAGAGAGGTTCGCTTCCACAAGACTAAACAACATAACGTGAAACATTTGTTCGCGCCGCCGGGCATTGGACATTTGGCGTAGGCCACCGCCCTGCTTATCATTGCCAACCGTTTATCTCCCACAACAAGAGTCTCTTTATGCGTCGCCTGCTGACCGGCATTCTCACTACCACCCTGCTGCTGCTCAACACTGTGGTGTTGATCTGCCCGCTGCTGGTCTTCGCCCTGCTCAAGCTGGTGTTGCCGGGCCGTGGCCGCGACTACGCGTCGTGGGCGGTGATGTGGGTGGCCGAAACCTGGTCGGAAATCGACAAAGCCATCTTCGCCCTGTGCATCCCTACCCAGTGGGACATCCGTGGCGTGGAAAACCTGCGCAAGGACACCTCGTACCTGGCCGTGAGTAACCACCAGACCTGGGTCGACATCCCGGCGTTGATCGAAAGCCTCAACCGCCGTACACCGTTCTTCAAGTTCTTCCTGAAAAAGGAACTGATCTGGGTACCGTTGCTGGGCCTGGCCTGGTGGGGGCTGGATTACCCGTTCATGAAGCGCTACAGCAAGGCGTTTCTGGAAAAGCACCCGGAGCTCAAGGGCAAGGACCTGGAAATCACCAAGGCGGCCTGCGAGCTGTTCAAGCGCCAGCCGGTGACCGTGGTCAATTACCTGGAGGGCACCCGGTTTACCGAAGCCAAGCGCCAGGAGCAGCAGTCGCCGTATCGCTACCTGCTCAAGCCCAAGGCGGGTGGTGTGGCGTTTGTGCTCGCGGCATTGGGCGAGCAGCTGGATGCCCTGCTGGATGTGACCATCGTGTACCCCGGCAACAAGGCGCCGGGGTTCTGGGACCTGCTCAATGGCAGCATCAGCCGGGTGATTATCGACATTCAGGTGCGGGAGCTGGACCCGGCGTTGTGGGCGGGGGATTACGAGAATGATCCCGAGTTTCGTCAGGCGGTGCAGGCTTGGGTGAACCAGTTGTGGGTGGCGAAGGACCAGCGGATCGAGCAGCTGCGGGCGGAGATGGGCTGAGACCTCTGCCGCCTGAGCTGGCCTCTTCGCGGGTAAACCCGCTCCTACGCGGATTACCACATCCCCAAGGATAGGCTCTACCTGCGTAGGAGCGGGTTTACCCGCGAAGAGGCCGAAGCAGGCAGCCGGTTGACATCAGCACGGTTACGTTGCGCCCCCTGATAATTCTGCTAGTTGTGCCCGGCCTCGCAAAGACGAAGACTTAAGCAGCATGTCTCTTGCGAGCCGCTCTCAAGTGAAAATCACCGCCCTGGTCTACAGCCCTTACGGGCACATCGGCAGCCAAGCAGGTAGAGCCACGATAATAGGCTTCAAGGATGAACGATTTGATCCGCTCCTTGGCACCTATGCATTGGGGCGAGGATACCGAAGCTATAGTCCAGCCTTGATGCGCTTCCTCAAGCCCGATGATCTCAGCCCGTTCAGCGACGGTGGCTATAACGCCTACGCATACTGTGCCTGTGACCCCATCAATTACCGGGATGATACAGGGCAACAACGGGAATTCGCCAATTTACAAAAGTTTTGGGAGCAAAAGTCTAACCCGAAACCTCACCGAACAGCACCGCTGACAAAAAAGCTTGCGGCGCAGGTAATAGAGCCTCCTCTGTTGAACACCAGGCACTCCGCTTCACACCATTTGGCGAAAACAAAGACTGTTGCCTTTAACAAAGACATAACGATCAAGACGTACCTGAAGGAACAGATTGCCCACAAAAACCACCTTCTCAAAGAAAGACGGTCATTAGCCATCTATATAAAAAATCTCACTAAACGCGCAGCGCAAAAACAGCAAGAATACACCGAGCTTTTGAAACCATCTTCGAAAGCCTTCGCCAAAATCCAAGGGATCAGTGACCAACGATATCGTACAGAAATGGAATCACGCGCAGTCTGGCTGACTGAAGCACAATATCGAATCAGAGCCCTGGAAGTGACGCTCAAGACCTTCGATGTATGACGTCTGGCCTTGTGATAATCTCAAACCGATGGCGTACTCACTGGCGCTGGGGTGGTCCACAGGCTACCCAGGTTCTGCAGCAACGACCCGGCGATGCCCTGCTGGCCGAGGTACTGCAGGATCAGCGGGGCGAACTGGCCGATCATTCCAGTGTCCATGCCCAGTGCCTTGAACGCATTGTCCAGGTCATTACGGTTCTCCACGTCGTTGCCCAACGCGTTGCTCAATGCCGACTGGCTTTCGCTGTTCTTGCCCAGCAAATCGCCCAGCCCGCTCAACCCACCCAGCATATTGGCACCGGACAACAGGTCCAGACCCGGCACGGCCTTGGTCAATTGGCCATAGTCCTCACTGCTAAGGTTGTTGCGCGCCAACCCCAACATCGCCCCTGCGCCGCCCACGGCCTGTTCGGGGGTGATCTTCAATTCGCTGCCCAAGGTGTTGAGCAGATTGGCCTGCGCCTCGGGGGCCTGCACCTGGCCTTGCTGTTGCGGGTTCTGCATGGCGGACACGGCATTGGCGGCGTCGCTGAGGTTGAAGGCGAACACCGGGCTGGCGGCCAGGGTCATCAGGGTTGCCAAGGTGAGTGCTTTCATCGGAAGGGACCTCGTCGGCCGGGATGGCCTGGAAAACGAAGGGTTTGACTGGAAATCTGGGGGATTGTTCCGGGCCCCAACAGGCGCATACCTGATATTTCTGCCAGTAGTCAACTGCTCAAGACACTCCAGATAATCGTAGTGCCCACGCCATCCATTTCCGGGGCCAACTGCAGACAACGGGAGCACGTCGGTGAAAAACAGTCCTGATACCCCCAAATATTTCTACCAGACCAACAAACTGACCACTGTCATTGGAAACGATCAGAAGCGTTCAATCCTGCGGATTGGAACGCTCCCTCTTGCTGAATCCGCTGGCAAAGAAGCAAGAAGCTCCCAGCTTCTCGCAACGGATGAGATGGACTCAGTGCTTGTCGTGAGCACGCCTGACGGAAAGCAAAACAATCACAACTATACCCCCTTTGGATACAACGACAAACTGCCATCAGGATCCACAGCGTTGGGATTCAACGGCGAGTTCATATTGGAAAACATGCACCTTTATCTTCTAGGCCAGGGACACCGTGGCTTTAGCACCGAGATGAGACGGTTCATCGGACCGGACAACGCTGAAAGCCCATTCGCCCGAGGCGGGGTCAATGCTTTCGCGTACTGTGTGAATGACCCAGTCAATCGGAAAGACGAAACGGGGATGTGGAGCCTTCTCAAGCCTAGAACGTGGTTTCGTAGTAACCAAGTAAAATTGGAGCAGCGTCTGGAAAGCATCGAGGTTATTAATGCAGAACTGAAAAAGCAAACCACCAATCTCACCAGTTTAGTCGAGGAAAGAACATACGGAGGAAAAACAGTCGAGAAACAAATTAAGGCCAATGCAAAAACCGTACAAAAAACGCTTAAACACAGCAAAAGAAAGGCACACGGCATAAATAAATACGTAGAAAAGAAAGATCATGCATACATTTTCTCCGAACATTACTACGCCGAAGAATCCATAAAAAGTTCAAAACCTGATACTTACCGCCCAACGAGCGGGCACACCGATAGTGGAAACATGTTCTACACGCAAAAAAAATATGACGATCCTAATGACGACAGAAACTACCAATTCGGGGCAGTCGACTCAAACAATGAGACGCGTCGGCCAAAATCGAAGTAATTAACTGTCTGCATGAAAATGACTGCGCAGTGGCCCTTCGCTCCAGGGCCACTCACCAGGCTTCGGAACTGATGAGGTATGTGCGGGCGGCGCTCGATTTCAAAAGCGATGAAAGGCTTATTACAAGCACCTCCGGCCGAGATGCCTTATCAGAATAGACAAAAAGCCCCTCGATGCGAGGGGCTCTTTTTACTCGACGCTGATTACGCCGCACCCCACATTTTGTGCGGGTCGATAACGAATTTCTTCGGCACACCTGCATCAAACTCGCCATACCCTTCCGGCGCCTGATCCAGGTTGATCACCTGCACCCCCACCACTTCAGCAATGTTGATGCGATCCCACATGATCGCCTGCATCAGCTGGCGGTTGTATTTCATGGTCGGGGTCTGGCCGGTGTGGAAGCTGTGCGATTTCGCCCAGCCCAGGCCGAAGCGGATGCTCAGCGCGCCGATCTTGGCTGCAGCATCCACCGCGCCTGGGTCTTCGGTCACGTACAGGCCCGGGATACCGATGTTGCCGGCCACGCGGGTCACTTGCATCAGCGAGTTCAGCACGGTGGCCGGGGCCTCGTGCTTGGCACCTTCGTGGCCATGGCCACGGGCCTCGAAGCCGACCGCGTCGACGGCGCAGTCCACTTCCGGCTCGCCGAGGATGTCGACGATCTGCTCGTGCAGCGGAGTGTCCTTGGACAGGTCGACCACTTCGAAGCCTTGCGACTTGGCGTGGGCCAGGCGGGCCGGGTTGAGGTCACCGACGATCACACAGGCGGCGCCCAGCAGGCGCGCCGAGGCCGCGGCGGCCAGGCCGACCGGGCCGGCACCGGCAACGTAGACAGTGCTGCCTGGGCCGACGCCAGCGGTTACGGCACCGTGGTAGCCGGTGGGCAGGATGTCGGACAGGCAGGTCAGGTCACGGATCTTTTCCATGGCCTTGTCGCGCTCAGGCAGCTTCAGCAGGTTGAAGTCGGCGTATGGCACCAGCACGTATTCGGCCTGGCCGCCGGTCCAGTCGCCCATGTCGACGTAGCCGTAGGCACCGCCGGCGCGGGCCGGGTTTACAGTGAGGCAGACACCGGTGTGCATCTCTTTGCAGGAGCGGCAGCGACCGCAGGCGACGTTGAACGGGACCGATACCAGATCGCCGATCTGCATGCGCTCGACGTCGCGGCCCTTCTCGACGATTTCACCGGTGATTTCGTGGCCCAGGACCAGGCCGACCTGGGCAGTGGTGCGGCCACGGACCATGTGCTGGTCAGAACCGCAGATGTTGGTGGAGACCACCTTCAGGATGACGCCGTGTTCGATTTTCTTGCCGCGCGGGTCCTGCATTTTCGGGTAGTCGATGTGTTGCACTTCGACCTTGCCGGCGCCGAGATATACCACTCCACGATTGCCAGACATTGCTTGTACCTCGCTTGATTATTATTTATGCAGCGTTGGTTGAAGCGCCGCCATCCGTGGGCGGCATGTACTACTGGAATGCAGGGAATTGTGGGCCGGATGGGGCCGGACGCACTGACTGGAAGCGACAGGGAGATGCCTTTTAGCGGCAGGGTTGTCGTTGGGGAATATGGGCAGACAGAGGGGCGGCCTGTGCGGGCCTCTTCGCGGCTAAAGCCGCTCCTACGGGGGACCGCACCAACCCGAGGGCTGTGCTGTACCTGTAGGAGCGGCTTTAGCCGCGAAGAGGCCGGTACCGGTTATTACAGAACGACAGTCCGGTTGGCGTTGAGGAACACCCGCCGCTCGATGTGATAACCCACAGCCCGCGCCAGGGTCAGGCATTCAATATCCCGCCCTTTGGCAATCAGGTCTTCGGGATAGTGACTGTGATCCACCACCTCGACGCCCTGGGCAATGATCGGCCCTTCGTCCAGGTCGTTGTTGATGTAGTGCGCCGTGGCACCAACCATTTTCACGCCCTTGTTGTACGCCTGGTGATAAGGCTTGGCGCCTTTGAAACCCGGCAACAGCGAGTGGTGAATATTGATCGCCCAACCATCCAGACGGCGGCAAAGCTCGGGCGACAGTACCTGCATGTAGCGGGCAAGGATGACCAACTCAGCACCGGTCTCCTCAATTACCTGCAGCACCTTGCGCTCTTGCCCAGGCTTGTCCTTGGGGTCGAGGGCGAAGTGGTAGTAAGGGATCTTGTGCCACTGCGCCAGCGGTTCGAGATCAGGGTGGTTGGACACCACCGCGACCACATCCATGCCCAGTTGGCCAATACGCTGGCGATACAGCAGGTCATTCAGGCAATGGTCGGCCTTGGACACCATGATCACCACCTTGGGGCGGTGGTTGGGTGCGGTCAGCTCGAAAGCCATGCCGAACGCTTCGCTGCGCTCGGCGAGGCCGGCCCGGAAGCCCGCCTCGTCGAAATCGTCCGGCTGACGGAACTCGACGCGAATGAAGAAGCGTCCCGACTGCCGGTCATCGAAGGAGTGGTGCTCCGTCACGTAGCAGCGCTGCTCGAAGAGGTAACGCGTCACCACGTCGACGGTACCGAGCATGCTCGGGCAGTCGGCGGTGAGAATCCAGGTATCCGGTGCCCGACTCATGTTCTGGTCTCCTTAAGCTTCGATGCTCAAGCCGTATTCGGCAGAAGCGTCCTGCAGCCACAGCCACCAGTAGTCGGCAAAGCTGCGGCGAATCACCAGCTCCCAGGTGTCTTCTGCAGTGCGGCGGATCACCAGTTGCGACTTGGCGAACACGGTGCCCACAGCCTTGCCCACCGGGAAGTTGTTCGGGTGAACATCATAGCTGGTGGACTTCATCAGCACGTCGCGCACGTTCGGGCCGCGCAGTTCCAGCAGGCTTTGCCCGCCACTGACATTGACGACCTGAATGTGCTGGCCTTCAAGGGCCGCGCGCAGCTTTTGCTCGACTGCCAGCTCCTGGCCGCCGGGTACGATCAGCAACCACTCGTCGGGGCCGACCCATTGCAGCGACATATCCTTGTTGGCGACCACGGTCAGCGCCACTGGCAGCTCCAGGCCAAGGGCCTTGTGCACGCCGGCGGCGAATTCCGGGTTGTGGCCATCACCGCGCAGGGTGAGGTGGCCGAGGAACTTGCGTTCACGCAGGGTCACGCCTGCGTTCTTGCGGCCTTTGCCTACCAGGCTGGCCAGGTCGGCATGGTGCAGTGGCGACTGGGCTTTGGCCTCGGCGCCGGGGTTTTGCTGGAAGACGTTGATAGCGCTCATTTCTTACCTGCCTTGAATTCTGGATTCGACCACGATGCCTGCGGGAGACGGCCATCCTGTGGGAGCGGGCATGCCCGCGAATGCGATGTAGAATTCACCGCCCTCTTCGCGGGCACGCCCGCTCCCACAGAGACCTCATTCCACGCCTGGCACCGGTTGGACCGGGGGCCTTAGACGTTCTGCCGCTCACCCTTCGGATCGAAGAACACCGAAGACACGATTTCCGCCTCGATCACGCTGCCATCTGCCTGCGGCGAGTAGACACGCTCGCCCATGCGCTTGAGGCCGCCTTTGACCACACCCATGGCGAACGAGTAGCCCAGGGAGTTGGACGCGTAGCTGGAGGTGACGTGGCCGACCATGTCCATCGGGATTGGCTGTTTCGGGTCGAACACCAGTTGAGCGCCTTCCGGCAGCCACTTGGTCGGGTCGACCGGTTTCAGGCCCACCAGCTGCTTGCGGTTCTCACGCACGCAGTCTTCGCGGTTCATGCCACGCAGGCCGATCCACGAGAACGGCTTGTTGCGGCCAACGCACCAGCTCATGTTCAGGTCGTCCGGGTTCATCGAACCATCGGTGTCCTGGCCAACGATGATGAAGCCCTTCTCTGCACGCAGTACGTGCATGGTCTCGGTGCCGTACGGGGTCAGGTTGTACTTCTTGCCAGCTTCGATGATCTGTTCCAGCACGCCCATCGCGTAGTTGGCCTGCACGTTCACTTCGTACGACAGCTCGCCGGTGAACGAGATACGGAACACGCGGGCCGGCACGCCACCGACGTTGCCTTCCTTCCAGGTCATGAACGGGAAGGCTTCCTTGTCCATGTCGATGTCGGTCAGCTCGCTCAGCAGCTTGCGGCTGTTAGGGCCGGACAGGGTCATGGTGGCCCAGTGGTCGGTGACCGAAGTGAAGTACACCTTCAGCTCTGGCCATTCGGTCTGGTGATACAGCTCCATCCACTGCAGCACGCGGGCAGCGCCGCCGGTGGTGGTGGTCATGATGAAGTGGTTGTCGCCGACGCAAGCGGTTACGCCGTCGTCGAAGACCATGCCGTCTTCCTTGCACATCAGGCCGTAGCGGGCCTTGCCCACGTCGAGCTTGGTCCAGGCGTTGGTGTAGATGCGGTTGAGGAATTCGCGCGCGTCCGGGCCCTGGATGTCGATCTTGCCCAGGGTCGAGGCGTCCAGCAGGCCCACGCTGTCGCGCACGGCCTTGCATTCGCGAGTCACGGCAGCATGGATGTCTTCACCGGCTTTCGGGAAGTACCACGGGCGCTTCCACTGGCCGACGTCTTCGAACTCGGCGCCGTTCTTCACGTGCCAGGCATGCAGGGCAGTGAAGCGCACGGGCTCGAACAGGTGACCACAGTGACGGCCCGCTACCGCGCCGAACGTCACCGGCGTGTAATTGGGGCGGAACATGGTGGTACCCATTTCCGGGATGGTGATGCCGATCGAACGGGCGGCGATGGCCAGGCCGTTGATGTTGCCCAGTTTGCCCTGGTCGGTACCGAAGCCCAGCGCGGTGTAGCGCTTGACGTGCTCGACCGACTCGAAGCCTTCACGGGTGGCCAGCTCGATACCGGCTGCGGTCACGTCGTTCTGCTGGTCGACGAACTGCTTCGGCCCCTTGGTGCCTTTGTCGTGCGGCACCAGGAACAGTGCCACAGTGGCCTCTTCCTTGCGCGCCACGGTTTTTGGCAGGGTGCCGACAGTGGCCTTGAAACCGGCCTCGGTGGCTGCGCGGACGCCGCCCTCAAAGCCATCGGCAATCACATCGCCCAAGGCATATACGCCGTTGATACCACCGACGCACTCACGCTTCTGCGGCGCATCGCCCGGCACGAAGCCAAGGATGTCGTCACGCCATACCGGGCGACCGCCCAGGTGCGAAGCCAGGTGCACGATAGGGCTGTAACCACCCGAGGACGCGATCAGGTCGCACTCGAGGACTTCGCCTGGGCTGGTGACTTTGTGCGCCTGCACATCGATGGCCGCCACGCGGGCACCGGTAACGTGCTTGCTGCCTTTGGCCTCGACCACGGCGCTGGAGGTGAGGATGCGAATGCCTTTGGCACGCGCTTCTTCAACCAGCGAGCCACGTGGGTTGTGGCGGGCGTCGGCGATGGCGACCACTTGCAGGCCTGCGTCGTGCCAGTCCAGCGCGGCGCGATAGGCGTGGTCGTTGTTGGTCGACAGTACCAGCTTGCGACCCGGGGCCACGCCATAGCGGCGAACATAGGTGGAAACAGCACCGGCCAGCATGTTGCCCGGCACGTCGTTGTTGCCATACACCAGCGGGCGCTCGTGGGCGCCGGCAGCCAGTACCACGCGCTTGGCGCGGACGCGGTGCACGCGGTGGCGAACCTGGCCGATCGGGGCGCGATCGCCGAGGTGGTCGGTGAGGCGCTCGTGAATGGTCAGGAAGTTATGGTCGTGGTAGCCGTTGACCGTGGCACGTGGCAGCAGGGTTACTTCCGGCAGGCTTTCCAGCTCTTTGACCACGGCGTTGACCCAGTCGGCGGCAGGCTTGCCGTCGAGGGTTTCGCGGGTGTCGAGCAGGCTGCCACCGAACTCTTCCTGCTCGTCAGCCAGGATCACACGGGCACCGCTGCGCGCAGCGGCCAGTGCAGCAGCCAGGCCAGCAGGGCCGGCGCCGACGATCAGCACATCGCAGTGCCGGTTCATGTAGTCGTAGCTGTCAGGGTCGTTCTGCAGCGGCGCACGGCCCAGGCCGGCGGCTTTACGGATGTACTTCTCGTAAGTCATCCAGAACGATTTGGGGTACATGAAGGTTTTGTAGTAGAAACCCGGCGGCATCATGCTGCCGCCAACCTTGCCGAGGATGCCCATGACGTCGTTGTTGACGTTCGGCCAGCCGTTGGTGCTGGTGGCGACAAGACCCGCGTACAGCGCCTGTTGGGTAGCGCGCACGTTGGGGATCTGGGTAGCTTCGCTGGAGCCGATCTGCAGGATGGCATTCGGCTCTTCGGTACCGGCAGCGATGATGCCGCGCGGGCGCGAATACTTGAAGCTACGGCCGACGATGTCGACGCCGTTGGCCAGCAACGCGGCGGCCAGGCTGTCACCGGCATAACCCTGGTAGGTCTTGCCGTTGAAGGTGAAGTTCAGGACCTTGCTGCGGTCGATACGGCCGCCGCTGGCGAGGCGATAGGTCTGGCTCATACTTTTTCCCCTTGGCCTTTGACGGTCGACGTGGCGCTGGCGGCTTTGCCGTTGGCGGTCACTTGCGGCTTCTCGCCAATCTTGTAGGTTTCCAGAATTTCGTAAGTCACGGTGTCACGGGTGACGTTGAAGTACTGGCGGCAGCCGGCAACGTGGTCCCACAGTTCATGGTGAATACCGCGTGGGTTGTCACGGTAGAACATGTAGGTACCCCACTCCTCGTCGGAGCAGGCGTTAGGGTCCAGCGGGCGGGCGATGTGCGCCTGGCCAGAGGCGTGGAACTCTTCTTCGGAGCGCAGCTCGCCGCAGTGGGGACAGAAAATATGCAACATGACGGTGTCTCCGGTTAGTGGGCGACGGCGGCGGCGCCGTGTTCGTCGATCAATGCGCCGTTGTAGAAACGGTCCATGGAGAACGGCGCGGCCAGTGGGTGCATTTCGCCCTTGGCCAGGCTCGCGGCGAAGACGTTGCCCGAACCGGGGGTCGCCTTGAAGCCGCCAGTACCCCAACCGCAGTTGAAGAACATGTTCTTGACCGGGGTTTTGGTGATGATCGGGCAAGCGTCCGGCGAGGTGTCTACGATGCCGCCCCACTGGCGGTTCATGCGAACACGCGACAGGTTGGGGAACATCTCGACGATGGCCTGCAGGGTGTGCTCGATCACCGGGTACGAACCGCGCTGGCCGTAGCCGACCCAGCCGTCGATACCGGCACCGATCACCAGGTCGCCTTTGTCGGACTGGCTGATGTAGCCGTGTACGGCGTTGGACATGATCACGCTGTCGATGATCGGCTTGATCGGCTCGGATACCAGCGCTTGCAGCGGGTGCGATTCCAGCGGCAAGCGGAAGCCGGCCAGCTTGGCCATGTGCCCCGAGTTACCGGCGGTGACCACGCCGACGCGCTTGGCGCCGATGAAGCCTTTGTTGGTTTCCACACCGATGACCGCGCCGTTTTCCTTGCGGAAGCCGATCACTTCGGTTTGCTGGATCAGGTCGACGCCCAGGGCGTCGGCAGCGCGGGCGAAGCCCCAGGCCACGGCATCGTGACGGGCAACGCCGCCACGGCGCTGTACGGTGGCGCCGAGGATCGGGTAGCGGGTGTTCTTCGAGCAGTCCAGGTACGGGATTTCGGCCGCAACCTGGGCAGTGTTCAGCAGCTCGCCATCCACGCCGTTGAGGCGGTTGGCGCTGACCCGACGCTCGGAGTCACGCATGTCCTGCAGGGTGTGGCACAGGTTGTAAACACCGCGCTGGGAGAACATCACGTTGTAGTTGAGGTCCTGGGACAGGCCCTCCCACAGCTTCATGGCGTGCTCGTACAGGTGCGCCGACTCGTCCCACAGGTAGTTGGAACGCACGATGGTGGTGTTACGGGCGGTGTTGCCGCCGCCCAGGTAGCCCTTCTCGATCACGGCAACGTTGGTGATGCCGTGCTCTTTGGCCAGGTAGTAGGCCGTGGCCAGGCCATGGCCGCCACCGCCGACGATGACTACGTCGTAAACCTTTTTAGGGGTTGGCGTGCGCCACATCCGCTGCCAGTTTTCGTGGTGGCTGAGGGAGTGCTTGAAAAGGCCGAAGCCCGAGTAACGTTGCATGGTGTGTGACTCCACTCAGCGGTAGACAGGGAAATCTGCGCACAGGGCCGCGACGTTCTTCGCCACATCGGCTTCGACGTCTGCGTCACCGAGGTTGTCGAGGATGTCGCAAATCCAGCCAGCCAATGCCACACACTGAGCGACCTTGAAGCCGCGGGTGGTGACGGCCGGGGTGCCGATACGCAGGCCCGAAGTGACGAACGGCGACTGCGGGTCGTTCGGCACGGCGTTCTTGTTGACGGTGATATGCGCACGACCCAGGGCGGCGTCGGCGTCTTTGCCAGTCAGGCCCTGACGGATCAGGCTGACCAGGAACAGGTGGTTGTCGGTACCACCGGAAACTACATCGTAGCCACGGTCGATGAACACCTTGGCCATGGCCTGGGCGTTTTCGATCACTTGCTGCTGGTAGGCCTTGAATTCAGGCTCCAGCGCTTCCTTGAAGCACACCGCCTTGGCAGCGATCACGTGCATCAGCGGGCCACCCTGGGCGCCCGGGAATACAGCGGCGTTCAGCTTTTTCTCGATCTCTTCGTTCGACTTGGCCAGAATCAGGCCGCCACGCGGACCGCGCAGGGTCTTGTGGGTGGTGGTGGTGACCACATCGGCGAACGGGATCGGGTTCGGGTACAGACCAGCGGCAACCAGGCCGGCAACGTGGGCCATGTCGACGAACAGCAGTGCGCCCACTTTGTCGGCGATGGCGCGGAAGCGTGGGAAGTCGAGGGTCTTGGAGTAGGCCGAGAAACCGGCAACGATCATTTTCGGCTTGTGCTCGACCGCCAGGCGCTCGACTTCATCATAGTCGATCAGGCCGGTGTTGGTGTCGATACCGTACTGGACAGCGTTGTACAGCTTGCCCGAGGACGACACTTTGGCGCCGTGGGTCAGGTGGCCACCGTGGGCCAGGCTCATGCCCAGGATGGTGTCACCGGCTTGCAGCAGGGCCAGGTAGACCGCGCCGTTGGCCGACGAGCCGGAGTGCGGCTGGACGTTTGCGTAGTCGGCACCGAACAGCTGCTTGGCGCGCTCGATGGCCAGGGCTTCTACCTTGTCTACGTGCTCGCAGCCACCGTAGTAACGCTTGCCCGGGTAGCCTTCGGCGTACTTGTTGGTCAGGCCGCTGCCTTGGGCCTGCATGACGCGCTTGCTGGTGTAGTTCTCCGAGGCGATCAGCTCGATGTGATCTTCCTGGCGCTGTTCTTCGGCATTCATCGCCGCCAGCAGTGCATCGTCGTAACCCTGGATCTGGTCTTGCTTGCTGAACATTGTGTATCTCCCGGCAGCGATCGTTTTTTGTCGTGGGGCACTGTGGCCCTTTGTGGCGATGTTATGACTGGCGGGGTCGGGTCAGATGCCTGCGCACGCCTTGCAATGGCGCGTTTACGACATTCTCTTTGTGCCGCCCATGCGGGCCCCTTCGCGGGCGCGCCCGCTCCCACAGTGATTGGCGTGTGCAGGACCATTGTGGGAGCGGGCGCGCCCGCGAAGAGGCCGGCACAGTAATGAACAGAAATCGCTGTACGGGTTGTATAGGCAAGTGCTGAATCGATGGTTTAGAGTGCTGTTCTGCGTCGTTCACAGGACCGTGCCATGACAGACAAGAGCCAACAATTCGCCAGCGACAACTATTCCGGTATCTGCCCCGAAGCCTGGGCGGCGATGGAAAAAGCCAACCGCGGCCACGACCGCGCCTACGGCGACGACCAGTGGACCGAGCGTGCATCGGAGTACTTCCGCAATCTGTTCGAAACCGACTGCGAAGTGTTCTTCGCCTTCAACGGCACCGCGGCCAACTCCCTGGCCCTGGCGTCTCTGTGCCAGAGCTACCACAGCGTGATCTGCTCCGAGACCGCCCACGTCGAAACCGACGAATGCGGTGCACCGGAGTTTTTCTCCAACGGCTCCAAGCTGCTGACGGCGGCCAGCGTCAACGGCAAGCTGACGCCACAGTCGATCCGCGAAGTGGCGCTCAAACGCCAGGATATCCACTACCCCAAGCCGCGCGTGGTGACCATTACCCAGGCTACCGAAGTAGGCACGGTGTACCGCCCCGACGAGCTGAAGGCGATCAGCGCCACCTGCAAGGAGCTGGGCCTGAACCTGCACATGGACGGCGCACGCTTTACCAATGCCTGCGCATTCCTGGGCTGCAGCCCGGCCGAACTGACCTGGAAGGCCGGCGTGGATGTGCTGTGCTTTGGCGGCACCAAGAACGGCATGGCGGTAGGCGAGGCAATTCTGTTCTTCAACCGCCAACTGGCCGAAGACTTCGATTATCGCTGCAAGCAGGCAGGGCAACTGGCGTCGAAAATGCGCTTCTTGTCGGCGCCCTGGGTCGGGCTGCTGGAAGATGGCGCCTGGTTACGCCATGGCAACCACGCCAATCATTGCGCGCAGCTGCTGGCATCGTTGGTCAGTGACCTGCCGGGAGTAGAGCTGATGTTCCCGGTTGAGGCCAACGGGGTGTTCCTGCAGATGCCGGAGCACGCCATCGAGGCGCTGCGGGGCAAGGGCTGGCGCTTCTATACCTTTATCGGCAACGGTGGCGCGCGCTTCATGTGCTCGTGGGATACCGAAGATGCGCGGGTGCGTGAGCTGGCCGCGGATATCCGCACGATCATTGGTGGCTGAGCGAGTGCCGGGGCCGCCTTGCGGCCCCGGCGATCTAGAGCCTGAACCCACCCATCTGCCGCGCCAGGTCATCAGCCAACCCACGCAACGCCTGGCACTCCTCGCGGCACCCTTGCACCTCAGCCGCCGTCTCACGCGCCAAATCGGAAATCCCCTGCACTGTCCGGTTGATTTCCTCGGTCACCGCCGACTGCTCCTCGGTAGCCGTGGCCACCTGATGGTTCATGTCACTGATGTGCTCTACCTGGTCGGTAATCGCGCTCAGCGATGCCCCGGTGCGCTGGCTCGACTCCACACCACTGCCGGTTGCCTGCTGCCCTGCCTGCATTGAACTCACCGCCGAACCTGCACCCAACTTCAGCCGCTGGATCATCTGCTGCACTTCATCGGTGGACAGTTGTGTGCGCCTGGCCAGCGTACGAACTTCATCGGCCACCACAGCGAACCCGCGCCCCATCTCCCCTGCCCGCGCGGCCTCGATCGCAGCGTTCAGCGCGAGCAGGTTGGTCTGCTCGGAAATGCTGCGGATTACCGCGAGCACTTCATCGACCGAGGCGACTTCGTCGGCCAGTTGGCTGACCGCATCGGCCGCTTTGCCGATGTCGCCCGACATCCCCTCGATGCCACGAATGGATCGTTGCACCACCTCGCGGGCCTGCAACGCCTCGTCTCGTGCCGACTGCGACGCCTGGGCCGCATCGCCGGCATTGCGGGCAATGTCCTGCACGGTCAGGCCCATCTCGTGTACAGCAGTGGCGACCATTTCGGTCATCTCTTGCTGGCGCCCGGAGCGCTCGGCGGTGTTGTCCACCACCTGGGTTACCTGCTCCACGGCCCGCCGCAGCCGCTCGGAGGTACTCAGCACCTCGCCGATCAGGCTGCGCTGGCTGTCCAGGAAGCGGTTGAAACCACGGGCCAGGTCACCCAGTTCATCCTGGCGCGAATCGTCCAGGCGGTGGCTGAGATCACCCGCTCCACCGCCAATCTGAACCAATGCGGCGGTAACGCGGCGGATCGGCCGCACCAGGCCTCGCGCCAGCAGTACCACCAACAGCAGTGACACCAACGCTACGGCGCCACCGATCAGGCTGGTCAGCCAGACGGCCTGATGCATTTGCGCGTAAATTTCCGACTCTGGCACTTCAGCCACAAGGGTCCAGTTGAGGTCGCGCAGCGGCAGGCCCAGCGCCAGGTAGCGCTCACCGTCACGGCTGAAGCGGCTGCTACGCAGGCTCCCGCCTCCGGTCATGACGCCTTTGGCTGCGTCCGCGCCAAGCTGCTCGGCAAGCTGACGCTTGCCACTGAAGGCAGCATCGGGATGCACCTGGATCAAACCATCGTTGCGTACCAGAAACACTTTGCCGTGCTCGCCAAAGCTGAAGTCGTGGATCAGCTTCGATAACTCGGTCATGCGCAGGCCCATGCCGGCCACACCCACCAGCTTGCCTTCCTTTTCCACACGATAATCGATGAACAGTGCCAGCTCGCCGGTGGCACCATCGATGTCTATGTTGATGAACCGCTCGGCGCCGCTGTCGATATAACCGTAAAACCACTTGTCCTTGGGGTTGCTGCGGCTGAGGGTACGGTCCAGGCCGTTCTCGTTGTAGTAGTGGCCGGTTTCGGTCGAGGCGAACAGCGCAGTGAAGGCCTGATTGCGCTGCTTGGCGGCGGCCAGGTATTCGATGAATTGGGGTGCCTGCGCGGGATCTTCACCGGCAGCAAGCCAGTCGCGCAGCAGGGTGTTACCGGCAACGTCCGCTGCAGCGACCAGCGGCTGGCCCAGCATGCGCTCGATGTCGTTGCGGATGGCTTCGATGCTGGCAGGCAGGGCAGTGTCGACCAGGTAGCGGTCGGTGAGGCGGTTGAGCGCCACGGTGAAGATAATGACTACAACCAAGATGCTCGCCAGCAAGGCAGCGCCCATGCTGGTGATCAATTGCCACTGAATGCTCTTACGCCAGATACGCATGCCCCTACTCCCCGCACATTATTGTTCTGCGGAAAGTGTATACACTTGCGTATCCAGTTAATCCAGTGATCTGAAGCAATCAGATGCACCCTGTAGGAGCGGGTTCAGCAGCGAATGCAGCGTTGAAGCCACTGACGCATTCGCGGGTGAACCCGCTCCTACGGGGGACGGTGTACGGCCTTATTGCTCAGCAATGGTCCGCACGATGGCATCCACTGTGGCATCGATCTGCGCTTGAGTACGCGCAAGGGTCTGCTGATGCCTGTAGGAGCGGGTTTACCCGCGAATGCGATGTTGAAGCCACTGACGCATTCGCGGGTGAACCCGCTCCTACGGGGACGGTGTACGGCCTTATTGCTCAGCGATGGTCCGCACGATGGCATCCACCGTGGCATCGATCTGCGCTTGAGTACGCGCAAGGGTCTGCTGATGCTCTTTCTGCAGTTCGACCTGTTTGGAGCACAGGTTAAGGGCAGCCAGCACCAGCAGTTTGTCACCGATCAAGGTCGGGTACTGACGCTTGGTCTCGTTAAGGGCTTTATTGAGCATCCGTACCGCCTGGGCCAGGGTTTCTTCCTGGCCTTCGGGCGCCTTGATCGAATAGTCGATGCCGAGAATCGACACGACATTGATCGGCTGCTCCTGCAGTCTCATGCGCCAACAACGCCCGCGCTGGCGCGCTCGACCAGGGCCTGGATGCGTGCTGCGGTAGCGCCGTTCTTCTCTTCCTGCTCCATCAGCGACAGCTGCAGGGTTTCGTTCTCTTCCTTGGCCTGGGCCAGCTCCTGGCCAAGGGCGGTGTTCTGCTCGATGAGTTGAGCGTTTTTCTGCATCAGGTCGCTGACCAGTTGCTCGATTTGATTCAGGGAAGCTTCCAGCATGGGTCTATCTCAGGTTGTTGCGAGGGGCACACACGATAAAGAAAAGTGCGCCCTATCGCCATTAAATATCGGATTCATAAGGTGTCTGACCCGCAGATTGACAGGGTAATCGACCCCTTGTTCCGACCTGGATCAACCGCCGGTCAGGAAAAGGCCAGCGGTTGCACAATTTTCCCCGAACGCATTCAAGACTGGCCAGTCACGACCGATAGCCCGGCAAGTCATGTTTTGTCGCTCTTTTCCCACTTGCCTGGATCCTCCTCTCCATGTCCCTACGCAACATGAATATCGCCCCGCGCGCGCTTCTCGGCTTCGCGCTCATCGGCCTGCTGATGCTCGGCCTTGGTATCTTCTCCCTGGTGCAGATGGGCAACATCCGCCAGGCGGGCGTTGCCATCGAGCAAGTCAGCGTGCCCAGCATCAAGATCCTCGACGAACTCACCGCGCTGAACCTGCGCATGCGCACGCTTTCCTATCGCCTGCTGCTCAACCGCGAGCCGGCAACCCAACGCGATACCCTCAATCTTCTTGACCAGCGCAACAGCCAGATCGACCGGGCACGCCAGGCCTACCTGCCAATGATCATCGCCGCCGACGAACAGGCAGCATTCGACCAGTACGGTCAGTTGCTCAACCAGTACCGCCAACTGGAATCACGCATGCGCACACTGAGCCAGGCCGACCGCCTGGATGAACTGCAGGACCTGCTCAACCGCGACCTGCTGGCCAACTCCGAGCAGATCAACAAGGTCATGGACACCTTGGTACGCATCAACACTGATCAGACTCGCGCCACCAACGAGAAAGCCGCCAGCCAGTATGCCAGCGCTTTCGCCCTGGTGATCGGCCTGCTGGTTGCCGCCACCGTACTGACCTTCGCCTGCGCCTTCCTGCTGACCCGCAGCATCGTCAAACCGATCGAAGAAGCGCTCAAAAGCGCCGAACAAGTCGCCGACGGCGACCTGACCCACGTCATCCGCGCAGAGGGCACCGACGAAGCCGCCCGGTTGTTGCGCGCCATGGCGCGCATGCAGGACAAGCTGCGCGACACCTTGCAGCAGATCGCCGGCTCCGCCACCCAGCTGGCCTCGGCAGCAGAAGAGTTGAATTCCGTCACCGACGAAAGTGCCCGTGGCCTGCAGCAGCAGAACAATGAGATTGAACAGGCCGCCACTGCAGTCACCGAAATGACCAGCGCAGTGGAAGAAGTGGCGCGCAATGCCGTGAGCACCTCAGAAGCGTCCAGTGAAGCCAGCCGCTCCACCGGTGATGGTCGTGACCTGGTGATGGAAACCGTGGGTGCAATCGAGCGCATGAGCGGTGATGTGCAAGCTACCGCCAAGCTGATCACCCACCTGGCCGAGCAGTCGCGCGACATTGGCAAGGTGCTCGACGTGATCCGTGGCCTGGCCGACCAGACCAACCTGCTGGCGCTCAACGCAGCCATCGAAGCGGCGCGCGCCGGTGAAGCGGGCCGTGGTTTTGCCGTGGTGGCGGATGAGGTGCGGGCACTGGCTCACCGTACCCAACAGTCGACCAGCGAAATCGAGCGCATGATCGGCAGCATCCAGGGCGGTACGGAAGAGGCGGTAGAATCGATGCGCACCAGCACCGAGCGTGCGGAGTCGACACTGAACATCGCCCGTGGCGCGGGCATGGCACTGGACACCATCGCCGGCGCGGTGGCGCAGATCAACGAGCGCAACCTGGTGATTGCCAGTGCGGCGGAAGAGCAGGCCCAGGTAGCGCGGGAAGTGGACCGCAACCTGGTGAACATCAACGACCTGTCGGTGCAGAGCGCTACCGGGGCGCATCAGACCAGCGCGGCGAGTGCCGAGCTGTCGCGCCTGGCGGTAGACCTCAATGGCCTGGTAGCCCGGTTCCGCACCTAGAAGCATTCGCGGGCACGCCCGCTCCCGCAAGGTTCACCGCAGTCCTGAAGATAGCGATGACCCTGTGGGAGCGGGCGTGCCCGCGAAGAATCCAGACTGGCCACTGGATCAGTAATCGATCCGCACATCCCCTTTCGGCACGCTGCAGCACGACAGGATGTAACCCTCGGCTTCATCCTCTTCGGTGATGCCGCCGTTGTGCTCCATCTCCACCTCGCCGCCCAGCTTGAGCACCTTGCAGGTGCCGCAGATACCCATGCCGCAGGCTTTCGGGATCATCAGGCCAACCTTGGCTGCCGCCGCATGCACGGTCTCGCCCGGGGCGATGCGGATGCTCTTCTCGCTGCCGATGAACTCCACCAGATTGAGGTCGGACACGTCCAGCTCCGGTGCATCGGCCGCCTGCTCGGCGTGCTCCACGGCATCGGCCTTGGCTTCTGCCGGCGTCGCGCCGAACGATTCCTCATGGTAATTCGCCATGTCGAAGCCGACCGCTTCGAGCAGGCGCTTGACCGCTGTCATGTACGGCGTCGGGCCGCAGCAGAACACCACGCGCTCCATGTAGTCCGGCGCGATCAGCTCCATCAGCCGCTGGTTCAGGTAACCGCGGTACCCCGCCCACGGCTCGCCCAGGCCATGCTTTTCGCAAATGATGTGCAGGCTGAAGTTGGGGATGCGCGAAGCCATCTGCTCCAGCTCGCGGTGGTAGATGATGTCCTTCGGCGAACGGGCGCTGTGCACGAACACCATGTCGACATTGGCGTTGGTGTCGTAGAACCAGCGCGCCATCGACATCACCGGGGTAATACCCACACCGCCCGACAGGTACAGCACCTTGCTCGACGGGAAGTCGATGGCGTTGAACAGGCCCACAGGGCCGTGCACCGGCAGCTCGAGGCCTTCGTGCATGGTGTCGTGCAGGAAGTTGGAGACCAGGCCGCCCGGCACACGCTTGACGGTGATCGAGAAGCTGTAGGGCACTGACGGCGAACTGGAGATGGTGTAGGACCGCATCACGGGCTTGCCTTCGATCTCCAGCTCCAGGGTGACGAACTGCCCCGGCTTGAAGAAGAACATGATCGGCTGGTCGGCCATGAAGCAGAAGGTGCGCACGTCCCAGGTCTCCTGGATGACCTTGACGCAGCGCACGATGTGGCGGCCGTTGGCCCAGGTCTGGGTAGTGACCGGATTGAGGAAGGTATCGGACATGTTCATCTCCAGCGGCCGACTATGGCCCTTTTCATGGCTGCGATAATGCGCAAGCTGAAGACGACGTACATTCCTGCCTGCGACATCGACGTGCTTATCGCGACCAGCCCCGTGGCACAAGGGCTGGCGCGTCGTTATTCAAATCGGCCATGTCGCCCGTGGATACGGTTCGCGGCGTCTTCGGACGCACACTCCACGGCAAAAGAACTCGCTGTTTTGTCTGAAACAGCCTTGCGGCACCACAACAACGATTAGCCACCTTTTGCCGGCCGCATACGGCCCCGAGGAATACACGATGGACGTCACCGCAACCCTGAGCCTGGGCGATCCACTTGAACCTGCACGCAAGGCCACCGCCGAGATGTTGCAGACCCGCGAGCGCACCTACTCGCTACCCCAGCCTTTCTACACCGACGAGCGTCTGTTCCAGATCGACATGCAGGAAATCTTCCATAAAGAATGGTTGATCGCCGGCATGACCTGCGAGATCCCGGCCAAGGGCAACTACATCACCCTGCAGATCGGCAAGAACCCGATCATTGTAGTGCGCGGTGCCGAAGGCAAGGTACATGCGTTCCACAACGTCTGCCGCCACCGCGGTTCGCGCCTGTGCGTCAGCGAGAAAGGCAAGGTGGCCAAACTGGTGTGCCCATATCACCAGTGGACTTACGAGCTGGACGGCCGCCTGCTGTTCGCCGGCACCGAGATGGGTGCTGACTTCGATATGAACCAGTATGGCCTCAAGCCCGTGAACGTGAAGGTTGCCGGCGGCTACATCTTCATCAGCCTGGCGGAAAACCCGCCTGCCATCGACGAGTTCCTGGCCACCCTGGACCATTACATGGAACCGTACGACATGGAGAACACCAAGGTGGCGGTGCAAACCACCTTGATGGAAAAGGCCAACTGGAAGCTGGTGCTGGAAAACAACCGCGAGTGCTACCACTGCAACGGTTCGCACCCGGAACTGCTGCAAACCCTGTTGGAGTGGGACGACACCAACGACCCGCGCGCCAGCCAGGAATTCAAGGACCACGTGGCCGCCTCCGCCGCTGCCTGGGAAGCCGAGAAGATCCCGTATCTGCACAAGAGCCACGGCCTGCGTAACCGTATCGTGCGCATGCCACTGCTCAAGGGCACCGTGTCGATGACCATGGACGGCAAGCAGGCCTGCCAGAAGCTGAT
This sequence comes from Pseudomonas sp. FYR_5, assembly GCF_043106315.1. NCBI lineage: Bacteria > Pseudomonadati > Pseudomonadota > Gammaproteobacteria > Pseudomonadales > Pseudomonadaceae > Pseudomonas > Pseudomonas sp. FYR_5. Next base: position 101,772 of record NZ_JBICMK010000088.1, read on the forward strand.
GGGTCGCATCAAGAACCCGGACCTTGGCTCGATGCGCATCCTGCACCTGCCGCACTCCTGGAACCACTGCATGGGCGACCACATGATCGTGTTCACCGTGTGGCCGATCAGTGCACAGGAAACCATGGTCACCACCAAGTGGCTGGTGCACAAGGATGCCGTCGAGGGTGTGGACTACAACCCCGAGAACATGCGCAAGGTGTGGGACGCCACCAACGACCAGGACCGTCGTCTGGCCGAAGAGAACCAGCGCGGTATCAACTCCACGGCGTACCAGCCTGGCCCTTACTCGAAGACTTACGAGTTTGGTGTGGTGAATTTCATTGACTGGTACAGCCAGCGCGTGCTGAACAACCTGGGGGCAGAGCCGGCGCCATACCTGAAAGAAGTGCAGGCGCAGTAGTAACTGATACACCCGCCATGCTTCGGCGACCGAAGCATGGCGCTTTCACGCCACTGCATCTTAAGGCTGCACTCCCCTACGCATCTCATAAGCCACCGGCTGTATGGGATAGCGCCGCTCGGCAGACGACGTTGCCAATCCGTAAAGCTCATAAGCTGACAAAACTGTGGCGAATGAGGCCACCCCAAAATCAACCCACGCCAACACCTCGGATCCCGGTGTAATCAACCGCGCGGTAGCCGTACCAATACTCAATGAGGCGCTGATGCTTCCCGCGGCCGACACCACCTTATCCGCTACAGACCATCGCGCGACCGCATGCTCCGACGTACCGTACGTGAAAACCCCTGAGCGGCTCGCCGGGTAACCACTATTGAGGGCGAAGTCTCGCCCTGTACGGTAGTTTCGGTACATTTTCACGACACTGATGCCTAGGTTGATCACTCCCGTGACGAGGTTTCTGACTGGCGCAATGATGGCGGGGAAACGGCCACTAGGGTCAGCAAAGTTTACAGGGTCACCTTGGCAGTAGGCGTAGGCATTGAGCCCGCCCTTTCCGAACGGGCTTAACACGTCAGGGCTTATGAACCGCCTGAGGCTCGGCCGGTAGAAGCGATGGCCATTGCCCAATGGATAGCTACCTGTCACCAGATCCAGGTACTGGCCGCTGAAAGCCAGACCTCGTACCGAGACTGCACTCATGCCACCGTAAGGCGAGTAGGCGCGCGGCTCGTAATATCCCGCCCCCAATCCCGATTGCTGCTGGTCGATGTCAAGCAGGCATGTCGTCATGGTTATCCACACTACTTGCATAATGTGGACAGGGTAATGAGCGATCGTGTGCTTGAGTACTGGCAAAAATGTCAGGCACGATACTGATCATTATTTGATCATATTGGCCTAGCCCGCATTATCACTGGGCTACAGCGGAGTTCATACACCTTGTCCACAGAGACACCAACAGACTTTGTGAGCAACCCAATAATTTAATGCAATCGGTTGTGGATAAACGGCTAAAGGCCATGATTAGCAAGGATTGAGTAGGATCAAGTTGATATTGATCATTTTTTGAACAAATCTCTCCAGGCCTTCAACTACGCAGCCTGCAGCCGTAACCGAACAGATTATCCACAGACCGGCTAACAGCGATTGTGGGCAAAATCAGAAAAATGCTGACATACGCGCATGCGAAGATTGGAAGAGTGCCTGATCGTTTTTTGACCAAAACCTTGGAGAGCCCGTCACAACAGGCCTGTAGACATGCACAAACACTTTATCCACACCTTGGCGAACAGATTCGGTGGGCAAAAGCGCTCGCTCGATGCTGAGTATTGAATGAGGGGAGCGGCCTTGCCGGGACGCTCCCACAAAGAGACCTCTAGCCCTGCTGCTTCAGCGCAGGACACCCTCTTCCACCAGCAGCTTGAGGATCGCCTCAGCGCCTTCTTGCGGCGAAACGTCCTTCATCACCTTGCCACCACCGCCACTGGCCTTGGCGGTTGCCGCCTTCATCCGATCGGCGCCGCTCTTGGCCTTGATCACCTTCAAGCGCTTGGGTCGAGGCCGGGCCGGTTGCAGCTCGGCTTCGGCCAACAATTCGTCTTCGACGATGGCCACATTACGCGCCGCCAACACCCCCCGGCGCGCAGGCCCAAAAGCGCTCTGGCGCGGCTTGGGCGCAGCGTTATCCACAGTCGCCAGCAATGGCAGGCGCACCTTCAGCCGACGCCGCTGACCACGTGGCAAAGCCTGCAACACCTGGGCGGTACCGTTATCGATCGACTCCACCTCGGCCAACCCGACAATCAGTGGCCAGCCAAGCTTTTCGGCCAACAGGAACGGCAACATGCCCGAACCCTCGCCAGTCTCGGCCTGGCTGCCGGTCAGCACCAACTGGGCCCCGGCGTCGCGCAGATAATCGCCCAGCACGCCCAGCACATCGGCACCGGCCGGTTGCTCCAGCACGTCGAGGTGGTCCAGGCCCATGCCCAGGTAGGCGCGCAGCGCCTCTTCACGCGGGTCGCCCGCATGCACCACCTGCAAGTTATCCCCAGCCAGCTGCAAACCCAGCTCCACGGCGCGGGCATCCTGCTCGGCGCGGCGGGCGCGGCCAGAGCTGGGGTGGGCACCAATGGAAACCAGGCTGATCACTTTCGTACTCATGCTCGTGCCCTTATGCCGCGTCGCGATGGCCGCCGCTGCGGAAGTTGTCCACAGCCTCGATCAGCGCCTTGAGAATCGCCGAGCTGTCGCCAATCACCGACAGGTCAGCCCGTTTGATCATGTCGCAGCCCGGATCCATGTTGATCGCCACCACCTTGTCGCAGGCACCGATACCCTGCAGGTGCTGGATCGCGCCCGAGATACCCACAGCCACGTAGACACGCGCGGTAACCCAGGTGCCGGTAGCCCCCACCTGGCGGTTACGCGGCATGAAGCCGTCGTCCACTGCCACCCGCGAGGCACCTTCGGTAGCGCCGAGGGCTGCAGTGGCCTTGTGGTACAGGTCCCAGTCCTTGACACCGTTGCCGCCCGAGACGATGAACTCGGCTTCGGCCATGGCAATGGTGGCCGGGTCGACGGCCACCGAACCAAGGTCTTCGATGCGCGGCAGGCTGCGCACCACACCTGTGGACAACTCTACCGGCAAGGCTTCGTGACGGGTTTCGCTGACCGGTTCGGCGCACTCGGCCGCCGCCAGGATCAGACGCGGCACGGCGCGTTGCAGGTCTTGCTGGCCGGCACCGGCGCGGCCGATGCACTGGCCGTCCTTGACCTGCCATACCCGCGTTGCCGGGCGCTCGCCCAGCGCTGCGCCCAGGCGCCGACCCAGTTCACCGCCACCGGTGCGGCTGTCGGGCAGCAGCCAGTGGCGCGGCGTGAACTGGTTATCCACAGTCCACAGGCCTTGCACCAGTTGCTCCGGTGCATAACCTTCAAAGGCCTCGCCTTCGATAACCAGCAGGCGGTCGACACCGGCTGTGGAAAAGTTGCTTTCCTTGTGCTCGTTGAACACCACGGCCAGCACTGCCCCGTCGCTGCCGGCCAGGCTGTGAGCCAGGCCGAGCAGGTCGCGGTCGTGGCTGCTCAGGCGGCCACCAACCATGTCCGGCACAACGGCAATGTAGAACGCCGGCTCCGGCACCTGGTGCAATGGCAACTTGACCTCGACCGCTGCCGTGCGCCGTCCACCCGCACCGGTGCCCTGCTGGGCGCCGCTGCGATCGATACGCTTGATGCCGGCCGGGCCGACAAAGCCCGCGGCAATCGCATGCGGGTTCTTGCGGATGATGCCGTTGGGCCCCATCCAGCTGGTCTGTTGCGTCTGCATCGCAGCATGCAGCGGGTGCAGACGGTTACGGGCGATCCACTCGGCGCGTGGGTCGCGGCGGATAATGTCGCTCATCAGTGCACCTCCGCAGGTTCACGTTTAGCCGTTTGCGGCTTTGGGACAGTGGAGCCGTCCTCCTCGATCAGCACGTCGGCCACCAGTTCAGCCAAATCCTTGATCTGCGGGCGCGGTTCGACCACGCCTTCAAGCATGGCGGTGCACTGCGGACAACCCACGGCTACCAGCTCGGCCTCGGTCTCACGGATGTCGTCCATGCGCATATCGGGAATACGCTGCTTGCCAGGGATGTCAGTGATCGGCGCCCCGCCACCGCCACCGCAGCAACGGGAACGGAAGCCCGAGCGCTGCATCTCGCGCACCTCGATTCCCAGCGCCTTGAGCACTTCGCGCGGGGCTTCGTACTCGCCGTTGTAGCGGCCCAGGTAGCACGGATCATGGTAGGTGACGCTGCCGCCCTTGTGCTGGCCGAGATTGAGCTTCTTGGCCGCGATCAGTTCGGCGATGTAGGTACTGTGGTGCTGCACCTGGTAGTCACCGCCCAAGGCGCCGTATTCGTTCTTCAGCACATGGAAGCTGTGCGGATCGCAGGTAACGATGCGCTGGAACTTGTATTTCGCCAAGGTCTGGATGTTGCGCTTGGCCAGTTGCTGGAAGGTCGCCTCATCGCCCAGGCGACGCGCCACGTCGCCGCTGTCGCGCTCTTCCAGGCCGAGTACGGCAAAATCCACACCCGAGGCTTTCAACACTTTGACAAACGAACGCAAAGTGCGCTGGTTACGCATGTCGAAGGCACCATCGCCAACCCAGAACAACACTTCGGTCGCTTTGACTTCAGACAGCAGTTGCAGGTTAAGGTCGGCAGCCCAGTTCATCCGCCCGCCGGGGGCGAAGCCGCCGGGGTTGTCGGTGGCGATCAGGTTGTCCAGCACCTCGGCGCCCTTGTTCGGGGTAGCGCCCTTTTCCAGGGTGAGGTGGCGGCGCATATCGACGATGGCATCGACGTGCTCGATCATCATCGGGCACTCTTCGACGCAGGCACGGCAGGTGGTGCAGGACCACAGTGTTTCGGCGTCGACCAGGCCATTGACGATCGGCTGGTGCGGATTGCCGCCGTGTTCGCCGATCGGTTTGCCAGGGTACGGGCTACCGGCGAATTGCGCGTCAGTGCCACCGGCAAGGCCGATGACCATGTCCTGGATGAGTTTTTTCGGGTTCAGCGGCTGGCCAGCGGCAAAGGCCGGGCACATGGCTTCACATTTACCGCACTGCACGCAGGCATCGAAGCCCAGCAGCTGGTTCCAGGTGAAGTCCACCGGTTTTTCCACACCCAGAGGGGCGTTCGGGTCTTCCAGATCCAGCGGCTTTAGGCCGGTGGAGCGGCCGCCGCCGAAGCGATCGGCACGGCGGTGCCAGGCCAGGTGCAAGGCACCGGCGAAGGCGTGCTTCATCGGGCCGCCCCAGGTCATGCCAAAGAACAGCTCCGACACACCCCACAGCACACCCAGGCCCAGAATGGCGACCATCACCCAGCCTCCGGTGTTGGCCGGCAGGATACCGGCGACCGGCAGGGTGGCAATGAAGAAGCTCACGGCGAACGCCAGCAAACTCTTCGGCAGGCGCATCCACGGGCCCTTGGACAGGCGAGAAGGCGGGTTGAGGCGGCGTTTGAAGACAAAGATGGCACCGGTGAACATGATCACCGTGGCTACCAGCAGTGCGTAGCCGAGGATCTTGCTCTGCAGGCCAAAACCATGCACCAGAATGGCCAGGGCAGCAGACAGCACAAAGCCGCCCGCAGTGGCCACGTGGGTCTTGGACATGTATTTGTCGCGCTCAACCACGTGGTGCAGGTCCACCAGGTAGCGGCGCGGCATGGCCAGCAGGCCGCCGATCAGGTTGACCTTGGATGGCCGGCCACGGCGCCACATGCGCACCCGGCGCAAGGCACCGAGCACTGCCAGGCCAAGGGCAGCGAACAGCAGGATGGGTAGAAGGGTGTTCAACATGGGAGACTCCCACAAACAGCTGGATTCTTGCGCCGACCAGAGGGCGAGACTGGCCCCATGTAAGAGCGGGTTCACCCGCGAATGCGTCCGGTCAGGCAACAGTGTTGTCAGTGCTGACGCATTCGCGGGTAAACCCGCTCCTACAGGGATCGCGCCCGATGGCGGCGACTGTTAACGATCAGAAGTCCTTGCAGAGGCGCAAGGCGTCGTAGATCGCCGCATGCACGTTGCGCTGGGCCACGCAGTCGCCGATGCGATACAACAGGTAGCCTTCGCCCGGCTGGCTCAGGATCGGCTGTGGCTTGATGGCGAACAGCGCCTCCACGTCGATCTGGCCCTTGTTGCGCGAACCTTCCTTGAGCGCGTAGTACAGCTCTTCGTCAGGGCGCACGCCGTTCTCGACCACTACCTGATCGACCACGCGCTCTTCCTTGGCGCCGGTGTATTCGTTCTCCAGTACCGCCACCAGCTTGTCGCCTTCGCGGTAGACCTTTTCCAGCATCATGTCGCCGGTCATGATCACTTCTTTGGGGTACATGCTGCGGTAGTAGGTGGGGAAAGTGGTACCACCCATGGCCACGCCTGGCTTGATGTCGTCGGTGACGATCTCGACCTGGCTACCTTTGTCGGCGATGAAGTCGGCCACCGACATACCGGTGAATTCGCAGATGGTGTCGTACACCAGCACGTTCTTGCCCGGCGCTACCTTGCCATCGAGCACATCCCAGCTGCTGACCACCAGCCCTTCAGCGGCGCCCCAGTGCTCGTTCTGCTCCAGGAACGAGTGCCCACCTACGGCCAGCACGATGACGTCCGGGCGCAGGTCCTGGATGGCGGCCACATCAGCGGCAGTGCCCAGGCGCAAGTCGACTTTCAGGCGAGCCAGCTCAAGCTGGTACCAGCGGGTGATACCGGCAATCTGGTCACGCTGCGGGGCCTTGGCGGCAATGGTGATCTGCCCGCCGATCTGGTCCCTCTTCTCGAACAGGGTCACATCGTGGCCGCGTTCAGCAGCCACACGGGCCGCTTCCATGCCCGCAGGGCCTGCGCCAACCACCACCACCTTGCGCTTGACGCCGGTGGTCTTCTCGATGATGTGCGGCACACCCATGTATTCACGGGAGGTCGCGGCGTTCTGGATGCACAGCACATCGAGGCCCTGGTACTGGCGGTCGATGCAGTAGTTGGCACCGACGCACTGCTTGATCTGGTCGATCTGGCCCATCTTGATCTTGGCGATCAGGTGCGGGTCTGCCATGTGCGCACGGGTCATGCCGACCATGTCCACGTAGCCGCCTTCAAGGATGCGCGTGGCCTGGTTCGGGTCTTTGATGTTCTGCGCGTGCAGCACCGGGACCTTGACCACTTCCTTGATACCGGCCGCCAGGTGCAGGAACGGCTCCGGCGGGTAGCTCATGTTGGGGATGACGTTGGCCAGGGTGTTGTGAGTATCGCAACCCGAGCCGACCACACCGATGAAGTCGAGCATGCCGGTGGCGTCGTAGTAGGCGGCGATCTGCTTCATGTCCTCGTGGCTGAGGCCATCGGGGTGGAACTCGTCACCACAGATACGCATGCCCACACAGAAGTCGTCACCCACTTCGGCGCGCACGGCTTTCAGTACTTCCAGGCCGAATTTCATGCGGCCTTCAAAGGTACCGCCCCATTCGTCGGTACGCTTGTTGACCCGTGGGCTCCAGAACTGGTCGATCATGTGCTGGTGCACCGCCGACAATTCCACGCCGTCCAGGCCGCCCTCTTTGGCGCGACGCGCAGCCTGCGCGTAGTTGCCGATTACCCGCCAGATCTCTTCCACCTCGATGGTTTTGCAGGTGGCGCGGTGCACAGGTTCGCGAATGCCCGATGGCGACATCAGCGTCGGCCAGTTGAAGCCGTCCCAACGCGAGCGACGGCCCATGTGGGTAATCTGGATCATGATCTTGGCGCCATGCTTGTGCATGGCGTCGGCAAGGTTCTGGAAGTGCGGGATGATGCGGTCGGTCGACAGGTTGACCGATGCCCACCATTCCTGCGGGCTGTCGATGGCCACCACCGACGAGCCGCCACAGATGGCCAGGCCGATGCCGCCCTTGGCCTTCTCTTCGTAGTACTTCACATAGCGGTCGGTCGTCATGCCGCCGTCAGTGGCGTAGACCTCGGCGTGCGCGGTGCTGAGCACACGGTTGCGGATGGTCAGTTTGCCGATCTGAATCGGCTGGAACATTGCTTCGAATGCCATGACGCTATCTCCGGCTTACAACGGCTTTGTAACGAACAGGCCATCTTCGTGGCCTTCTTCCGACCCGCCATAGACCTGTTCGGCCACGGTGCGGATCTTGCTGCCGCGGGCAGCGAGAATCTGGTCCATCGCGCCGGCGAACCAGCCGGTGAACATGTAGTCGACCTTGCGGCCGCACTTGCCATAGACGTACACGAACGCAGAGTGCTTGAGCTTGACGCTGCAGGTACCTTTATCCAGGTCGATATCCTGGATCTCGAACAGGCCCCAGCCACGCTGGCTCAGGCGCTTCATGTAGTGCTCGAACACCGCTACGCCTTCCAGGCCATGGCACTCGGCCTCTTTCTCACACCAGTGCCAGGCGGACTTGTAGCCAGCCTTGTAGAGGATTTCGGCATAGGCGTCGGCGCCCAGCACTTCCTCGATGCCCATATGGTTATTGACGAAGAAATGACGAGGCACATACAGCATCGGCAAGGCGTCGCTGGTCCAGACACCGGTCTCGCTGTCGACTTCGATTGGCAATTGCGGGGCGATTTTGGCCATGGAAACTCAACTCCATAAAAATTTTTTGTGGGTGCCCCGGCGTTGCTGGCAGGGGCTATCAGGCTTGGAGAGCGGCTTACTCGCCCCAGACATCCTTGAGGACGTTTACCCAGTTCTCGCCCATGATCTTGCGCACCACACGCTCGGAGTGGCCGCGCTTGAGCAAGGTCTCGGTGAGGTTGGGGAATTCGCCGACGGTGCGAATGCCCAGCGGGTTGATGATCTTGCCGAAGTTGGTCAGGCGGCGGGCGTAGCCCTTGTCATGGGTCAGGTATTCGAAGAAGTCCTGGCCGTGACCCTGGGTGAAGTCAGTACCGATACCGATGGCGTCTTCACCGACGATGTTCATGGTGTACTCGATGGCTTCGGCGTAGTCATCGATGGTCGAATCAATGCCTTTGGCCAGGAACGGCGCGAACATGGTGACGCCGACGAAACCGCCGTGATCGGCGATGAACTTCAGCTCTTCGTCCGACTTGTTGCGCGGGTGCTCTTTCAGGCCCGAGGGCAGGCAGTGCGAGTAGCACACCGGCTTTTTCGATTCGAGGATGACTTCTTCGGAAGTCTTGGAGCCGACGTGGGACAGGTCGCACATGATGCCGACACGGTTCATCTCGGCAACGATCTCGCGACCGAAGCCGGACAGCCCGCCGTCACGCTCGTAGCAGCCGGTGCCAACCAGGTTCTGGGTGTTGTAGCACATCTGCACGATGCCCACGCCCAGCTGCTTGAACACGTCCACATAAGCGATCTGGTCTTCGAACGCATGGGCGTTCTGGAAGCCGAAGAGGATGCCGGTCTTGCCCAGCTCCTTGGCCTTGCGGATGTCGGCGGTGGTGCGCACCGGCATCACCAGGTCGCTGTTGTCGCGGATCAGCTTCTGGCTGGACGCAATGTTGTCGACAGTAGCCTTGAACCCTTCCCAGACCGACACCGTGCAGTTGGCCGCAGTGAGGCCGCCTTTGCGCATGTCTTCGAACAGCTCGCGGTTCCATTTGGCGATGATCAGGCCATCGATGACGATGCTGTCGGCGTGTAATTCGGCTGGGCTCATCAGGCTGTCCCCTTTTATAGAGTTGGGTCGCGCCAAACCTTCTGCCGGCGCTTTGAGGCCAGCATATGCCTGTGCCCCGAGGCGCCCCGGTGCAAAAACGACAGGGGGTTTGCCGAAAGCGTCAATGCGCGACAAGAGCGCGTCTGGCGCGTGTTCCGGGGATGAGAGACAGTCTCGATAACGCCATTTGCGGCCGGTACATGAACATTTGACCAGGGAGCTACCACCGGACCTCAGGCTGAGCGAGAATCCCTGCGATTCGACAGCCTGTTGAGGAGAAAACGGATGAAATCAATGGCATGGCTGGTGCTGCTGGCCATCGTGAGCGGTGCCCAGGCCAGCGAGGAAGAAAGCACACCTTGCGACAATGTGGAGACCGACCAGCAGACCTTCGCCTGCGCAGCATTCAACAAGCAGATCGCCGAGCGTGAACTGCAGTCGGCCTACGACGACCTGATCGAGCGCATGCGTGATCAGTTTGGCGACGAGGCTGGCCTGATGTCGCGAATTGACGCAGCCGAGCAAGTCTGGAGCCAACTGCGCGATGCAGACTGCAAGGTCGAAACCCATGCTGAACAACCAGGCAGCAAGGCCTACCAGATCGCCTGGAACAGCTGCATTGCACAGCGCAGCGATGAGCGAGCGGAGTACTTGCGCAGCCTGGGCCTGCAAAACAGTGAAGAGCTGGCACCCGAAGATTGATCAGCTCGCGCGAGTGAAGGATCAGCTCCAGAGGAACAACATGCCGCTGATGCCCCCTGCTTGATTGCTCGATAGTGCCCTCAGACCACGTGCTCCCCATGTGCGTCTTGGAACTCACAACTATCAAGGAATTACAAAGTGGCTGACATCAAAGTTGAAATGGAAAAAATCCGCAAAGAGGGTCAAGAGCGCGTAGCCGCTACCGGCCAGACCATCTGCATCTTCGCTGACAATGTGCCTGCCAACATTGCGGAAGACATCCTGGCCGGCATGCGCTTGATGACCGAACTGGCCAACAAGAAGTTCGACAAGGAAACCCAGCAGCGCGAGTGGTACAACTTCTACAACGATGGCCTGATCAAGTTCGGCTGGACCATGACAGGTGCTGCACATGCCGAAGATGCCATTGATGAGGACAACCTGACCCTGGCAGAGCTGATCACCAAGTCCGTCACCATCAGCGTCTCCGCGGACCCTCGTCGCGCCGCCTGCGCCCGGCGTGTTCTGCAAATTGTCGTGCAGAAACCGGAAGTCAAGGCGCACCTGGAAAAGCACAGCCATAGCGAAACCGGCAAATCGAGCAACTTCGTGGTCGCCCAGTGCGAAATGACGCCACAAGGCCTGCCCGCGATGCACATGACCAGCTTCCAGGCCAGCTACGACTCGAAAGTCGAGCGTGAAGGCGCCCTGACCCGCAAGGTCGACAAAACCTCTACCCGCGTTTATCGCGCTTCGCAACAAGGCACGTTCAGCGTTCGTCACTTCGACGCTGCACGTGACCTTGTGAATGAGAAGATCAAAGGCGACCTCGGCGCGTTTCTCGCTATCTGATTAGCGAGGCCGGGTACCCGCGCGCGCTGGTACCCGGTTCTGGTCATCTGCATCCATCAAGGAGCAATGCCACATGGACGATACGAGCCTGGACACCCGAATATTCGAGGAGCGGCTAAGCATCAAGCCTGCGCCCTGGCTGACACTCGATACATGGGAAGATTTGCAGCTATGCCTGCGTTATTCACAAGCAGTGGCCAATGAAAAATACTCGATGGAAACCCAGCCTCAGCAATGGTTCACTGTCGCTCTCGCCACCTTGCAATCACTGAAATTCACCCTGTTCGAACATACTCATAAAACCATCGTGTATGAGCCGCACTTGCTTGCATTAAGCGATGTTTACAGTGGCTATCTACCCCCGCCCCGCGAGAAAGGGCCTTGGTTCAAGAGCCTCGACGAAAATGTTCAAGCCGCTCTGCAGTCGGCAGGTACGCGTACCTTCACCGTCATGAACGCCTCTTCACATCTCAGTATCGAAATGGACCATGAAGGGGACCAAGTCCCGGTTGCAATCCTGTTTTATGCCTACTGCATTACCGACCCGATCGAGCCCACCAGAAAGTTGAACCTGATATTCGACCATCTGGGTGCACGCTTCAATGCAGCGGGCTTCGCCCCGCTTCGCAAGGACCTGCAAGCGAGGAACCGCGAAAAACTGAGGGCGATTCTCGAGCGCGAGCTGGATTGAAGCTCACTTTGCAGCGCCAGGCCTACGTTCCTCCCGCGGGCACCGCCCAAACCTCAGCTTGTAGCGCCGCGTGAAATACGAAGGCAGTTCAAACCCACACGCAAGGCTGATCTCAGTCACCGACATGTCGGTCTGGGCCAGCAACTGGCGCGCCTTGTCCAGCCGTAACGCGAGATAGAAACTGCTCGGTGTTGCATCAAGGTGCATGCGAAACAAACGCTCCAGTTGACGCCTGGTCACCTTGATCGCGGCAGCCAGATCCAGCGTGCTCAGCGGTGGTTCGATGTGTTTTTCCATTTCGCCAATGGCATGGATCAGCTTCTTGTTGCTGATGCCATAACGCGCACCGATCTGCATGCGCTGGTGGTCCTGGCGCTGACGGATACGACCCAGCACGAACTGCTCGGACACCTTGACCGCCAGTTCGCTGCCGTGGGACTGGGCAATCAAGTACAGCATCAGATCGATCGAGGCCGTTCCGCCGGCACAGGTGATGCGGCTGCGGTCGATCTCGAACAGCTCCTGGGTGGCTTGAAGGCCTGGATAGCGCTCCTTGAATGCCTCAAGGGCCTCCCAATGCAGTGTCGCCCGGTAGCCCTCGAGCAGCCCTGCCTCGGCCAGCACCATCGCGCCCGTGTCGATGCCACCGAGCATGACCGCTTCGTGGTTGAGCCGGCGCAGCGCATGCAGCAGTTTGGGTGCGACATTGGCCAGCGGTTCGAAGCCCGCAACCACCAGCAGAATGTTGGCTGGCTCCCCCTCCCCCAGGGCGGCATCGGCATTGATCGACATGCCATTGCTCGCCAGCACCGCCTCACCGTCCAGGCTAAGCACCTGCCACCGATACAACTGCCCACCAAAACGATTGGCAACCCGCAGTGGCTCCACCGCCGAAATGAACCCCATGGCGGAAAAGCCGGGCACCAACAGAAAGGCTATCGTCTCCATCATCCCCTCCTCCACAGAAAACTGGTCGCCCCGGTGCTAATTCCTGTCGCTAGCGTGCGCTTGGGCAAGGTGGCGCCAGCGTAGCGTATTCACACGGTCCGCAGAGGCCGCCCTCAATAACAATATGCACTGCCGATGGAGAGCCACCATGCACAGCTTGATCCGCCGCAGCCTGTTGCCCCTTGCCCTGAGCAGCATCGTCGCCACCCCGCTTTTCGCCGCCGAGCCCGCCGCCTGCAAAAACGTGCGCCTTGGCGTGGTCAACTGGACCGACGTCATTGCCACCAGCGCCATGGCCCAGGTACTGCTCGACGGCCTGGGGTACCAGACCAAACAGACCAGTGCCTCGCAACAGATCATCTTCGCCGGCATACGCGACAAACGCCTGGACATGTTCCTGGGTTACTGGAACCCGATCATGACCCAGACCATCACCCCGTTCGTCGATGCCAACCAGGTCAAAGTGTTGGACAAGCCAAGCCTGGAGGACGCGCGCGCCACCTTGGCCGTGCCGAAATACCTCTACGACAAGGGCTTGAAGACCTTCGCCGACATCCACAAGTTCGAGAAAGAGCTGGGCGGCAAGATCTATGGCATCGAACCGGGTTCCGGCGCCAACACGCAGATCAAGGCAATGATCACCAAGAACCAGTTCGACCTGGGCAAGTTCCAGCTGGTCGAGTCCAGCGAGGCCGGCATGCTCGCCGCCGTCGACCGCGCGGTGCGGCGCAAGGAGGCCGTGGTGTTCTTCGGCTGGGCGCCGCACCCGATGAACGTGAACATCGACATGGCCTACCTGGGTGACAGCCAGGATGCGCTCGGCCCTGACGAGGGCCGTGCGACGGTGTGGACGGTGACGGCGCCGGACTACGCCGAACGCTGCCCCAATGCCCACCGCCTGCTGGCCAACCTGAAGTTCAGCGCCGAGGACGAGAGCCGCATGATGCAGCCACTGCTCGACCACAAGGACGCGCTGGAATCAGCCCGCCAGTGGCTCAAGGACCACCCAGAGGACAAGGCCCGCTGGCTTGAGGGTGTGACCACCTTCGATGGCAAGCCGGCTGCGGACAACCTCAAGCTTACCGCCAACTGACAGTGCCCATTCGCGGGCAAGCCCGCTCCCACAGGTAAAGCGCCACACTCGGGATCACATTGATCCTGTGGGAGCGGGCATGCCCGCGAAAAAGCCAACACCGACATCACAAGGAACTGCACCATGAACCACGACGTCATCATCACCTGCGCCCTTACCGGCGCAGGCGACACCGCCTCGAAAAGCCACCTGGTCCCGGTTACCCCCAAGCAGATCGCCGAAGCCGCCGTGGAAGCCGCCAAAGCAGGTGCCACCGTGGTCCACTGCCACGTCCGCGACCCGCAGACCGGCCGTTTCAGCCGCGATGTGGCGCTGTACCGCGAAGTCATGGAGCGTATCCGCGAAGCCGACGTGGACATCATCGTCAACCTCACCGCCGGTATGGGCGGCGACCTGGAAATCGGCCCGGGTGAAACGCCGCTGGCGTTCGGCCCGGGCACCGACCTGATCGGCCCGCTGGAGCGCCTGGCCCATGTCGAAGCACTGTTGCCGGAAATCTGCACCCTCGATTGCGGCACCCTCAATTTCGGTGACGGCAACTCGATCTACGTGTCCACCCCGGCCCAACTGCGCGCCGGCGCCAAGCGCATTACCGAACTGGGGGTGAAGGCCGAGCTGGAAATCTTCGACACCGGCCACCTGTGGTTCGCCAAGCAAATGATGAAGGAAGGCCTGCTCGAAGACCCGTTGTTCCAGCTGTGCCTGGGCATCCCGTGGGGCGCACCGGCCGACACCACCACCATGAAGGCCATGGTCGACAACCTGCCTGCCAACGTCACCTGGGCCGGCTTCGGCATCGGCCGCATGCAGATGCCCATGGCCGCGCAGGCCGTGTTGCTCGGCGGCAATGTGCGGGTGGGCCTGGAAGACAACTTGTATCTGGACCGTGGCGTGCTGGCCAGCAATGGCCAACTGGTGGAACGCGCAAGCGAGATCATCACCCGCATGGGTGGCCGCGTGCTCAGCCCGGCAGAAGGCCGGGAAAAAATGAACCTCAAGCGCCGCTGATCCAACGATCGCAAATGCGCCGAAAACCCTGTGGGAGCGGGCGTGCCCGCGAAGCAGGCAACGCGATGGATGGCACCGGGCGCGCCGGTGTTCGCGGGCATGCCCGCTCCCACAGGGTTAGCCATGAGCCCTGATGACTGTGTTTTACCCTGAGGACTAGCTATGCCCTTTATCACTGAAATCAAAACTTTCGCCGCCCTGGGTAGCGGCGTGATCGGCAGCGGCTGGGTTGCCCGAGCCCTTGCCCATGGCCTGGACGTGGTGGCCTGGGACCCGGCGCCCGGCGCCGAGCAGGCACTGCGCAAACGTGTCGCCAACGCCTGGCCGGCACTGGAAAAACAAGGCCTGGCCCCTGGCGCATCGCAAGACCGCCTGAAGTTCGTGGCGACCATCGAGGAATGCGTACGCAACGCCGATTTCATCCAGGAAAGCGCACCAGAGCGCCTGGACCTCAAGCTCGACCTGCACGCAAAAATCAGCGCCGCAGCCAAGCCTGATGCAATCATCGGCTCAAGCACTTCGGGCCTGTTGCCCAGCGAGTTCTACGAGTCGTCGACTCACCCTGAACGCTGCGTCGTCGGCCACCCGTTCAACCCGGTGTACCTGCTGCCGCTGGTCGAGATCGTCGGCGGCAGCCGCACCTCACCCGAGGCCATTGAAGCTGCCAAAACCATCTACACCGCACTCGGCATGCGCCCGCTGCATGTGCGCAAGGAAGTGCCAGGTTTCATCGCCGACCGCCTGCTCGAGGCGCTATGGCGCGAGGCCCTGCACTTGGTCAACGACGGCGTTGCCACCACGGGCGAAATCGACGACGCGATTCGCTTCGGCGCAGGCTTGCGCTGGTCGTTCATGGGCACGTTTCTGACCTATACCCTGGCCGGTGGCGATGCCGGCATGCGCCACTTCATGTCACAGTTCGGCCCGGCCCTGAAGCTGCCCTGGACGTACCTGCCAGCACCGGAACTGACCGACAAGCTGATCGACGATGTGGTGAGCGGCACCTCTGAGCAACAGGGCGAGCGCAGTATCGCTGCACTGGAGCGCTACCGTGACGACACCCTGCTGGCGGTACTGGAAGCGGTGAAAACCAGCAAGGCCAGCCACGGCCTGTCATTCAGCGATTAAGGAGGCCACGATGCCCGCTCTGATCACCTACCGCACCACGGTCCAGGAGGACTGGGTCGATTACAACGGGCACCTGCGCGATGCCTTCTACCTGCTGATCTTCAGCTACGCGACCGATGCCCTGATGGAGCGCATTGGCCTGGACGCCGACAGCCGCGGGCAAAGCGGTAATTCACTGTTCACGCTGGAGGCGCATATCAATTATTTGCACGAGGTGAAGCTGGGTACCGAGGTATGGGTGCAGACGCAGATCATCGGCTTTGATCGCAAGCGTCTTCACGTGTATCACAGCCTGCACCGGGCAGGGTTCGACGAGGTGCTGGCGGCAAGCGAGCAGATGTTACTGCACGTGGACCTGGCGGGGCCGCAGTCAGCGCCTTTTGGGCACACGACTGTTTGCCAATTGAACCACTTGGTAGAGCAACAGGAGGGGGCGCCGGCGCCGCAATACATCGGGCGCACCCTAAAACTTCCTTCTTGAATGATCAGGGAGCCGGCGCCACGGTCTCCATAGATACGAAGCACCCTGGCGCCTTCACTCGCAACTATCAGACAGAACAGAAGCGGACAACCATGACGATCACTCGTATGAAACTCTATAGACTGGCCCTATCAGCCTTCTTGTAAATGTGAACCCTTCTGGTTTACCACCGCCAGAATGTACACTCGTGATGACGAAATCCCCAGAAAAGTTACTTCCCGTATAGCAGCTCTTTACCGTGTACAAAATGTTGGCGAAGCATAATTTTCTCGGGGTCGAACCACTGTAGAAGTCTTTTACCTCAACCCGTACGGGGTCGACATCATTATCCTTGCATTCTGTATACCATGAGAGCAAGGCTTGTTCACCCGGCTTCAAATCAATGAAGCAACCCCGGTTCGACCCGTACAACCACAAACGAACGCGATGAGCAGGGTCCGGATAAAAATTGGCAACAGTGTCCCGATTTTCATTGAAAGTTCGTGCCACATCATTCTTATCCACCGTACCCATCGGAACCCCTTGATACTGCAACCGCGGGTTTGAATGATAGGGAATGGCGCCATGCGACGTTCGCATCTGCGTATGAAAATTTGGTGCTGTATGCTTGTAGCCATAAGCATAAGCGGGTATGTCCTCAGCGGGAAACTCGTCACTATGCGTAGCCCCCATGTTATGCCCTAACTCGTGACCTAACGCACCAAAGCAACTAATGGACGAGAAAGCCGTCTCCCTGTACGCTGGCATCTTCGCTATACCGCAGTAAATACTATACGTAGAAAGCATAGATACCAGATCGGCGCGCACTTTTTCACGTTCGATATGAATTTTCGCCCCTAATGGTCTATCGGCTATCATATCATTAAGCTGAGTACTGGGTTCTTTGCCTGTTTCATCGTAGTCAGAGTCGTAAATATTCGACAGCTCGTACACGGCATCGACTTTACTATTGATCAAGTATTGGTTGGCGTTCTGTAACGCCTGAGCCAATTCGAGCTTGTAATTCGGAAACGTGGCCCTCGACTGCTGCGTTGTAACGAATAGCACCCTAATAGTGCTTTTTGGCGACTGAGACGTACTGAGTGACTTGGTTTTTGCCTGCGCTTGCACAGGAACAGCTATCGGCGCTGCTTCTGGTGGTAATTTTGATTCATCCACCTTGACCAAAACTTGCTGGCCTTTGCCAACCGCCGTTAACCGGTAGAGCTGCCCATCCACCCGGACATCCCCAACGACCAGGTTGCCGTCACTCACCAACGAAACCCAGTTGAGCGGATCCATATCGATTTCCGCAGATGAGGGGTAGAGTTGTCTGCGATTGGAAGGCAAATCGCCAACCCACCCTACCATTCCCGAAGCAACACTATCGCTTCTTGACAACTTGAAACTCACCGTTCGGCCGTCAGTAAGAGGCATTGATAGCATCGCCGTATCTTTCGATACAAGCCCAGGACTGACCTGCACTTCCTTAACTTCAGCGTCTTCTGCCACACTCAACAAAAGCTTCAAATACTGGTCAGTACCCGATTGCCGCTCAAGGGCGGCGAGGTTCTGGTCTGGCTTGATCTGAAACAGCGTATCCGCCGAACTGTCGAGATAGTTTGTAGCGTCCGAAGCGGTGCATCCTCCAAAAAGAAACACAGCACCTAGCAAGCAGAATTTCAATTGTTTCCGGTTCATGTTCATGCTCCAGATATCGGAGCTTTACTGGACCACGGGCATCGATTCCCAACAACTGACATAAATAACAGTTGCAAAAAAATAACCCCGGAAAGCCGTGAGCTACCGGGGCCAAGAGCGAGCAACATCCACTGCGTGTGAGCGAGGGTGACCAAACCCTCTGTACCGTGAATGGCTTCAGTGTGCGTGCTTGCCTGGCAGGGGATTTAGTCGTAAACGACCTGTTCTTAGCCAAAGCAGCCATGGCGACATTCTGTCCTTGCGAGGCTGTCGCGCACGTCACAGAATCGGTCGTAAATCACAGCAGCACTCTCTTAGCGATAAAAGGGACAACAGCCATGATGCATGCGGATTTGATTGATCAGGACGACCTCGCCGGCCACCTGCGCGCGCGCGGTTTCGATATTCCTGCCGGGGCCAGTGCCGAACAGGCGTGTGAAGCGGTGGTTCGTGGGCTGACCGAGCCCAATGCGCGGGCGCTGAAGGGGATGGTGGAGCAGATGTACACCGGTAGTGCGACGATCCTGCCTGCGGTGCGCCAAGCCATCGACAAGCAACTGTTGCCAGCGTTGGCGCAGTTCAACAAACGCGCGTAATCCATTTACCCAGGACCGGCCCCTTCGCGGAACAAGCCCGCCCCCACAGATCACCGCTGGCTCAAGCTCAGCGGGTGACCTGTGGGAGCGGGCGTGCCCGCGAAGAGGCTGGCGCGGTATCAGAGCCTTACACTGGCAAATGTCGACTCGTTGCGCGCCTGGCTCAGGGCCGCCATCGGCCCGCTGTGCGGCGACAGGGTCATGGCCTGCGGAATCGGCATCATGGCCACCTGCTGCGCGGTGTTGGAGCCCACGCGCTCGTCACGCGGCGGAATGCCAAAGTACTCGCGATAGCACTTGGAGAAGTGCGGGGTCGACACGAAGCCGCACACCGATGCCACTTCGATGATCGACATCGGCGTCTGCTTCAGCAACTGCCGCGCACGGATCAGGCGCAACTTCAGGTAGTAGCGCGACGGCGAGCAGTGCAGGTACTTCTGGAACAGGCGCTCCAGCTGGCGTCGCGAAACCGACACATACACCGCCAGTTCGTCCAGGTCGATCGGTTCCTCCAGATTGGCCTCCATTAGCGCGACGATTTCCTGCAACTTCGGCTGGTTGGTGCCAAGCATGTGCTTGAGCGGCACACGCTGGTGGTCCTGCTCGTTGCGAATACGCTCGTAGACGAACATCTCGGAGATCGCCGCCGACAGCTCGCGGCCGTGATCACGGCTGATCAGGTGCAGCATCATGTCCAGCGGCGCGGTGCCACCGGAGCTGGTGAAGCGGTTGCGGTCAAGGGTGAACAGACGGGTGCTCATGTTCACCCGCGGGAAGGCTTCCTGCATTGCGGCCAGGCATTCCCAGTGCACGCTGCAATCGAAGCCATCGAGCAGGCCAGCGCAGGCCAGTGCCCAACTGCCGGTGCACACGGCGCCCAACCTGCGCGACTGACGGGCCTGGGCTTGCAACCAGGTGACGTGCTCACGGGTGACGGAACGCTGGATGCCAACACCACCACAGACAATCACGGTGTCGATGGGCGGAGCATTGCTGATTGCGGCATCCGGTGTGATTTGCAGGCCATCGCTGGCCCACACCTGACCGCCATCGACCGTCAGCGTGTGCCAGCGATACAGCTCGCGGCCAGACAGCTGGTTGGCCATACGCAGCGGCTCGACTGCCGAGGCCAGGGAAATCAGGGTGAAATTGTCCAATAGAAGAAACCCGATGGACTGGGGTGTTGTGCGGTTCTGGGTTGGATTCCCGGAGTTGTACGACGTCATCGCGATTTCTCCTCACACAAATGCAGGGTGTGCCTCAGGCGGGCACTTACTTCTTGTTATGACCCCTCGGTCATTTTCCGGGGGTAGGCTTGCCAATCTCAACGCAAACGCCGTGCCTAAACTTGAACGGCCATCCAAAAAAACCTGAAAACGACGCCTTTATTGGGCATTTCAAGTACTTGCAACGTGTTGGCCAATCGTCCAGAACAGGCGAGCTAGCGCGTTGCCTGTAACGGTTGAGCAGTTTAGTGACACGCGCCGCGTGGGTTTCCCAGAAGCGACACCCTTAAGTGTCACCGACAACGCCAACACTGATCGCGACATCCGACGATCGGTAGGCGGGGCGCCCATCATCGCACCATAAAGAGGCATTGCCGGCTGTGCTGCACCTGCAACAGCCTCAAGGACATCTTCGCGGGCAAGCCCGCTCCTACAGGGATTGCACAGTTCCTGTAGGAGCGGGCTTGCCCGCGAAGATGCCCTGGAGATCAGACCTGTAAATCAGCACTCGATAGCGCTGACCGCCAGGCCGCCGCGCGAGGTCTCTTTGTACTTGTCGTGCATATCGGCCCCGGTATCACGCATGGTGCGAATTACCTGGTCGAGGGAAATGAAGTGCTCACCATCACCACGCAACGCCATCTGCACCGCGTTGATGGCCTTCACCGCAGCAATTGCGTTGCGCTCGATGCAGGGCACTTGCACCAACCCGCCAACCGGGTCGCAGGTCAGGCCAAGGTTGTGTTCCAGGGCAATTTCAGCGGCGTTCTCAACCTGTGGCGGGGTGGCACCAAGCACTTCGGCAAGACCCGCTGCTGCCATCGCGCAGGCCGAGCCGACTTCCCCCTGGCAGCCCACTTCGGCACCAGAGATCGAGGCGTTCTTCTTGCACAGGATGCCCACGGCGGCGGCGGCCAGGAAGTAATCGACAACGCTGGATTCATCAACCGCATCGCTGAATCGCATGTAGTAATGCAGCACCGCCGGGATGATACCCGCCGCGCCGTTGGTAGGCGCGGTCACCATGCGCCCACCGGCGGCGTTTTCTTCATTGACCGCCAAGGCGAACAGGTTGACCCATTCCATGGCACTCATGGTCGAGCCGATCACGTTGGGCTTGCCGATTTCCTGCAAGCTGCGGTGCAGCTTGGCGGCGCGGCGGCGCACGTTAAGCCCGCCGGGTAGCGTGCCCTCGTACTTGAGGCCGTTGTTGACGCATTCCTGCATGGCCTCCCAGAGCTTGTGCAGGCCAGCGCGAATTTCTTCCTCGCTGCGCCAGACCTTCTCGTTGGCCATCATCAATTGCGACACGCTGAGGTCGTTTTGCTTGCACAGGCGCAGCAGTTCGGCGGCGCTGTTGAAGTCGTACGGCAGCACCGTCTGGTCAGCATCCAGCACACCGCTGGCGGCTTGGGCTGCATCGACCACAAAGCCGCCGCCCACGGAGTAATAGGTGTCGCGGTGCAACTCGCCCTGCTCGCCTTCGGCAATCAGGGTCATGGCGTTGGGGTGATACGGCAGGTTCTCGTCCAGCAGCAGCATGTCGCGGGCCCAGACGAACTCGATGGGCAAGCGGCTATCCAGTTGCAGGGTGTTGGTTTCGCGCAGGTCGGCGATACGCGGCACGATCTGGGTCGGGTCAATGGCGTCAGGCCACTCGCCCATCAGGCCCATGATGGTGGCGTTGTCGGTGCCATGACCGATACCGGTGGCCGACAGCGAGCCATACAGGCGCACTTCGATCCGTTTTACACGTTCCAGCTCGCCGCGTTCTCGCAGGCCCTGTACGAACAGGGCGCCAGCACGCATGGGGCCGACGGTGTGGGAGCTGGAGGGCCCGACACCGATCTTGAACAGGTCGAACACGCTGATGGCCATTGTCGAATCACCTCTTGCTGGGCTTGTCTCTGCGCGCCATGCGCAGGGCGGGGTAGCTGCTAGGCTCAAACAGCGGGCCGCCTTGAATGCCAGCATCATCGGGCTTTTACCGCCCACCTCGCCGTCTGCAACCGACGTACTTTTGTCCAGCAGCGCCGCACTGTTTTCAGCCAAGGCACTGTGCCCACCACGCCGTTTTCCAGCGGCCTGGTGACGCAAAAATGCGTGTGAGGGGGTGGAAAAATCCATAAGCGACATCGCCCATACTGGATACGACCCGTTCCGTACTGGATACGACCCCACCAGTAGGCGATTGCCCGGCGCTGGAGGATTATCGAAAGCGACTCGTAAAGCACGGCCACGCATCCTGCCCTCTGCAGGCCTGGTCGACCGGACCCTCAGAAAGCCCGGCGACCCACGCGAACCCGAAGACAATATCTCAGGAGTCCATCCATGAAAGGTTCACCCTCGCTGTTGCTGGTTGCGCTGCTGTCCGCGCCATTGCTGGCCCAGGCAGCCGAACCCGAGCAGTGTCAGACTGTACGCTTCTCCGATGTCGGCTGGACCGACATCACAGTCACGACCGCGACCACCAGCGTTGTGCTCGAAGCCCTGGGTTACAAGACCCACACCACCATGATCTCGGTACCGGTGACCTACAAGTCGCTGGCCACCGGCAAGGACCTGGACGTGTTTCTCGGCAACTGGATGCCGACCATGGAAAACGACATCAAGCAGTACCGCGATGCCGGCACGGTAGAAACCGTGCGCGCCAACCTGGAAAACGCCAAGTACACCCTGGCAGTCCCCCAGGCGCTGTATGACAAGGGCCTGAAGGATTTCAGCGACATCCCCAAGTTCAAGAAGGAACTGAACGGCAAGATCTACGGCATAGAACCGGGTAACGACGGCAACCGCACCATCCAGAGCATGATCGACAAGAACGCCTTTGGCTTGAAGGACGCCGGTTTCAAGATCGTGCAGTCCAGCGAGGCGGGCATGCTGTCGCAGGTTGACCGCGCGCAGAAACGCGGCGAGGCAATGGTGTTCCTGGGCTGGGAACCACACCCGATGAACACCCGCTTCAAGATGCAGTACCTGACCGGCGGGGACGAATTCTTCGGCCCTGACTTCGGCAAGGCCACCGTGCTGACGAACACCCGCAAGGGGTATACGCAGGAATGCAGCAACGTTGGCCAACTGCTTAAAAACCTGTCGTTCGAGCTCAAGGATGAAAGCACCATGATGGGCTATGTCCTGGACGACAAGATGAAACCCGAAGCCGCCGCCAGGAAATGGATCAAGGACAACCCAGGCAAGCTGGATGCCTGGCTGGCCGGCGTTACCACCTTTGATGGCAAACCCGGCCTGGAGGCGGCCAAGGCCAAGCTTACGCAATAACGAACTACGCAGTAGCGCTACCTCGGGGCAGGACCGTGCCTGCCTCGGGTTGATTTCAATCTATGCAGGTGGAAGCTCGCTATCATGCTTATCGATCAGAAAATACCCTTGGGCCAGTACATCGCGTCGTTCGTCGAATGGCTGACCCAGCATGGCGCGAATTACTTCGACGCCATCGCGCAAGGCCTGGAGTTCATGATCTACGGGGTCACCAATACCCTTACCTGGTTCAACCCGCTCGTTCTCATCGCCCTGTTCGCCGCCCTGGCGCACCTGATCCAGCGCAAGTGGGCGCTGACCGCGTTCGTTGCCCTGTCGTTCCTGCTGATCCTCAACCTGGGTTACTGGCAGGAAACCATGGAAACCCTGGCGCAGGTCACCTTCGCCACGGTGGTGTGTGTGTTGATCGGCGTGCCACTGGGCATCCTCGCCGCGCACAAACCGATGTTCTATACCGCCATGCGCCCAGTGCTCGACCTGATGCAGACGGTACCCACCTTCGTTTACCTGATCCCTACCCTGACCCTGTTCGGCCTGGGCGTGGTACCGGGGCTGATCTCCACCGTGGTGTTCGCCATTGCCGCGCCCATCCGCCTGACCTACCTGGGTATCTGCGACGTGCCGCAAGAGTTGATGGACGCCGGCAAGGCCTTTGGCTGCTCGCGTCGCCAGCTGCTTACCCGTATCGAACTGCCGCACGCGATGCCAAGCATCGCCGCCGGTGTCACTCAATGCATCATGCTGTCGCTGTCGATGGTAGTAATTGCCGCTCTGGTCGGCGCTGACGGCCTGGGCAAACCTGTGGTCAACGCACTGAACACCGCCGATATCTCCCTGGGCTTCGAAGCGGGCCTGGCGATCGTGCTGCTGGCAATCATGCTCGACCGTATCTGCAAGCAACCGGAACTGCCGGTAAGGGGTGAGGCATGAGCATCATTCGTTTCGAAGACGTCGACGTCATCTTCTCTAACAAGCCGCGCGAGGCACTGGCGCTGCTGGACCAAGGCCAGACCCGCGAGCAGATCCTCAAGCAGACCGGCCTGGTGGTGGGTGTCGAAAAGGCCAACCTCGATATCAACAAAGGCGAGATCTGCGTGCTGATGGGCTTGTCCGGCTCGGGCAAGTCGAGCCTGCTGCGCTGCATCAACGGCCTCAACACCGTCAGCCGCGGCAAGTTGTTCGTCGAGCACGAAGGCAAGCACATCGACATTGCCAACTGCTCCGCGGCCGAGCTGAAGATGATGCGTACCAAGCGCATTGCCATGGTGTTCCAGAAGTTTGCCCTGATGCCCTGGCTGACGGTGCGCGAGAACATCAGCTTTGGCCTGGAAATGCAGGGTCGTCCGGAAAAGGAACGGCGCAAGCTGGTCGACGAGAAGCTCGAGCTGGTGGGCCTGACCCAGTGGCGCAACAAGAGGCCGGATGAGCTTTCTGGCGGCATGCAACAGCGCGTGGGCCTGGCCCGGGCGCTGGCGATGGATGCCGACATCTTGCTGATGGACGAACCGTTCTCGGCCCTGGATCCACTGATCCGCCAAGGCCTGCAAGATGAGCTGCTTGGCCTGCAGGCTAAGTTGAGCAAAACCATCGTGTTCGTCAGCCACGACCTGGACGAGGCGCTGAAACTGGGTACCCGCATTGCGATCATGAAAGACGGGCGGATCATCCAGTACAGCAAGCCGGAGGAGATCGTGCTGAACCCGGCCGACGAATACGTGCGCACCTTCGTCGCCCATACCAACCCGCTGAACGTGCTGTGCGGCCGCAGCCTGATGCGCAGCCTGGACAACTGCAAACGGGTCAATGGCTCGGTGTGCCTGGATCCAGGTATCGATTCGTGGCTGGACCTTGGCGAAGGCGGCGCGCTCAAGCGTGCACGCCAGGGCCAGAACGGTCTGGACATGCAGAAATGGGCACCGGGGCAAGATGTGGAGCTGCTGGAACGCAGGCCGACCGTGGTGCACGCCGACATCGGCATGCGTGATGCGCTGCAGATTCGTTATCAAACCGGCAACAAGCTGGTGCTGCAGGATAACGACAAGGTAGTGGGGATTCTCGGGGATACCGAGCTTTACCACGCGCTGCTCGGCAAGACCCTCGGCTGAGGCAATTGGGGCCGCTTCGCGGCCCTTCGCGGGCACGCCCGCTCCAACAGGTTTGCTGAGATCTCTGTGGGAGCGGGCGTGCCCGCGAAGGGCTGCAAAGCAGCCCCGATCAATGGATCAGCGAACGACGATTCCGCGCGAAGCCATATAGGCCTTGGCCTCAGGCACGGTGTATTCGCCAAAGTGGAAGATGCTGGCTGCCAGCACCGCGCTGGCGTGCCCTTCCAGAATGCCGTCTGCCAGGTGCTGCAGGTTACCCACACCCCCCGAGGCAATCACCGGAATGCCCAGCGCATCACTGATAGCGCGGGTGACTCCCAGGTCGAAGCCGTTCTTCATGCCGTCCTGGTCCATGCTGGTCAGCAGGATCTCGCCAGCGCCCAGGCCTTCCATCTTCTTCGCCCACTCGACTGCATCCAGCCCGGTCGGCTTGCGCCCGCCGTGAGTGAAAATCTCCCAGCGCGGCACTTCACCTGGCCCGGACACTTTCTTGGCATCGATGGCGACAACGATGCACTGCGAACCGAATCGGTCCGCCGCCTCGCCGACAAACTCTGGGTTGAACACCGCGGCGGTGTTGATCGAGACCTTGTCGGCACCGGCGTTGAGCAGGTTGCGGATGTCCTGCACGGTACGCACGCCACCCCCTACCGTCAGCGGGATGAACACCTGGCTGGCCATGCGCTCGACGGTATGCAGTGTGGTGTCGCGGCCATCGACGCTGGCGGTGATGTCGAGAAAGGTGATTTCGTCGGCACCTTGCTCGTCGTAGCGACGGGCGATTTCCACCGGGTCGCCGGCATCACGGATGTTCTCGAACTTGACGCCCTTGACCACACGGCCGTTGTCCACGTCCAGGCAAGGGATAATGCGCTTGGCCAGTGCCATGGTTCAGTCCTCAGCCTTGGTAGTTGTCACAGAAGGCCTGGGCCTCAGCGACATCCAGGGTGCCTTCGTAGATGGCACGGCCAGTGATGGCGCCGATGATGCCCGGGGCCTTGGCGTCCAGCAGGGCCTTGATGTCGCCCAGGTTGTGAATGCCACCCGAGGCGATCACCGGGATACGGGTGGCTTCAGCCAGTGCCTTGGTGAAGGGCACGTTGCAGCCCTGCATCATGCCGTCCTTGGCGATGTCGGTGTAGACGATCGCCGAGACGCCATCGGCCTCGAAACGCTTGGCCAGGTCGATGACCTGCACCGAGCTGACTTCGGCCCAACCGTCGGTGGCAACGAAGCCGTCCTTGGCGTCCAGGCCGACGATGACCTTGCCCGGGAAGGCTTTGCACGCTTCAGCGACGAACTCGGGCTGCTTGACGGCCTTGGTGCCGATGATCACGTAGCTGACGCCAGCCTTGACGTAGTGTTCGATGGTTTCCAGCGAACGGATACCGCCGCCGATCTGGATCGGCAGGTTCGGGTAGCGTTTGGCGATGGCGGTAACCACTTCACCATTGACTGGCTGGCCTTCGAAGGCGCCGTTGAGGTCGACCAGGTGCAGGCGGCGGCAACCACCCTCGACCCACTTGGCAGCCATGCTCACCGGGTCGTCGGAAAATACCGTAGAGTCTTCCATGCGGCCCTGGCGCAGGCGCACGCAAGCACCGTCCTTCAGATCGATAGCGGGGATAATCAGCATCTTGGGAACCTGTCTATTTGTTGGGTTTCAGGGCTTCTCGAGTGCCCACAGGTCGCTTTCGATGCTCTCGAACCGCTCCTTGAGGTGCAGCTGAACATCGGCAATCGCCCTGTTGTAGTAATGGGGTGCAATCTCTTTGCTGAACAGCTCGAGGACCTCGGCCACCTCGAACGACCCCAACTGCAGTTCGAAGCGGTCTTCGAGGAAGCGCTTCAAGGTGTCGAGCGCTTCGCGCTCCTGCTCGGGGGCCAGGGTGATGCTCGGGGCCTTGGTCTTCGACCTGCTCATTTACCAGCGCCCGTCCCAGGCAATGAAGTTCTGCAGCAACTGCAGGCCATGGGTATGGCTCTTCTCCGGGTGGAACTGCACGGCAAAACGCGAACCGTCGGCCAGCGCTGCGGCAAAGTCGACGCCATAGTGACCGCGCCCCACCACCTGGCCCGGTTTGCCGGCATTGATGTAGTAGCTGTGCACGAAGTAGAAACGTGCGCGGTCAGGGATGTCGTGCCACAGCGGGTGATCGATGGTCTGGGCGACTTCGTTCCAGCCCATGTGCGGCACCTTCAGGTGCTCGCCGTCTTCTTGCAGGTCTTTGCCGAAAAAGCGCACCTGGCCAGGGAACAGGCCGATGCAGTCGACGCCGGTGTTTTCCTCACTGTGCTCGAGCAGCGCCTGCATACCGACGCAGATGCCGAGGAACGGGCGGTCCTGACTGACTTCGCGCACCAGGCTGTCGAAGCCCAGGCGGCGGATCTCGGCCATGCAATCGCGAATCGCGCCCACGCCCGGGAACACCACACGGTCGGCCTCGCGGATCACTGAGGCATCGCTGGTAACCAGCACTTTACCGGCACCTACGTGCTCAAGTGCCTTGGCCACCGAGTGCAGGTTACCCATGCCATAGTCGATTACGGCTACCGTTTGCATTTACAGGCACCCTTTGGTGGAAGGCATCTGCCCGGCCATACGCTCGTCGAGGGTGATGGCCATGCGCAGGGCGCGGCCGAAAGCCTTGAATACGGTTTCGATCTGGTGGTGGGTGTTGTGGCCACGCAGGTTGTCGATGTGCAGGGTTACCAGGGCGTGGTTGACGAAGCCCTGGAAAAACTCCTGGAACAGGTCGACATCGAAGCCGCCAACGCTGGCACGGGTATACGGCACATGCATCTGCAGGCCTGGGCGGCCAGAGAAGTCGATGACCACGCGTGACAGCGCTTCGTCCAGCGGCACGTAGGCGTGGCCGTAGCGGAAGATACCTTTCTTGTCACCGATGGCTTGGGCGAATGCCATGCCCAGGGTGATGCCGACGTCTTCGACGGTATGGTGATCGTCGATATGCGTGTCACCCTTGCACTCGATATCCAGATCGATCAGCCCATGGCGGGCGATCTGGTCCAGCATGTGTTCAAGGAAGGGCACACCGATATCGAATCGGGCCTTGCCACTGCCATCGAGGTTGATCGAGCACTTGACCTGGGTTTCCAGGGTATTGCGCTCGACGGAAGCCTTACGTTCAACCATCACCAGCTCCGCAAAATCATTGGGCGAAAAGGGTTTCATTATAGGCCCAGAACGCGCCAGCTTGAAACGCGGATGACATATGGCAAAGCCAGGATTTATGCGGACTGGATACCGCTACAGGTCTATACAACCACAACGGCCCGCTCCTGCATCTGCGAAAGGGGCGCAACGCGCGCCCCTGCTGATCAATGGAACAGCACAGCGGTCTTCTGCAAGGTCACCCAGACACCCCAGGCCAACGGCACAACCACCACCGCCCAGGCCAGCAGCACCAGTGGCAGGCTGCCTGGCGCCGCTGTCCACTCCAGCGACCGCGCCCCATCGGCGCCCTTGTCATGGCTCAACGCGCGCTCGGCCGCCAGTTCGGCATCACTCATGAAGTGCTTGTCGGCCACCGGGCGCACCAGCATGTTGCAGATAAAGCCCAGCACCAGCAAACCCGCGAGAATGTACAAGGTCATGTCATAAGCCGCTGCCCGCTCCACACCTGCCGCCAGTTGATACTCGCGCAGGTAGGTGATCAGCACCGGCCCCAGCACCCCCGCTGCCGCCCAGGCGGTCAGCAGGCGACCATGGATGGCACCCACCATCTGCGTGCCGAACAGGTCCGCCAGGTAGGCCGGCACCGTTGCAAAGCCACCGCCATACATCGACAGAATGATGCAGAACGCGGCCACGAAAAGTGCCACGTTGCCCAGGTGCCCCATGTTCGGCACCAGGCTGTACAAGCCCACACCCAAGGCGAAGAAGGCAAAGTAGGTGTTCTTGCGGCCTATGTAGTCGGAGAACGATGCCCAGAAGAACCGGCCGCCAATGTTGAACAGGCTCAGCAGGCCGGTAAATCCGGCGGCGATCGCGGCAATTTGCGCCAACTGCGCAGTGCTCAGCTGGCTGAAGGTCAGTTCGTTGCCCAGTAATTTACCGGCGAACACTTCCTGCAGCAGCGGCGAAGCCATACCGATAATGCCGATGCCCGCCGACACGTTCAGGCACAGCACCAGCCAGATCAGTGCGAACTGCGGAGTCTTCCAGGCCACACTGACGTGCACGTGGCGGTCGGTGACCATGGCGTTACTGGCATTCTTCAACGGTGCAGCCCAACCTTCAGGCTTCCAGCCGGTCGGAGGTACGCGATACGCCAGTGCGCCAGCGGTCATGAACACGAAGTAGATCGCCGCCATGGCGACAAAACTCTGCCATACGCCAACTTCGTGCTCATTGCCAAAATGCCCCATAAGCGCGGTGGCCAGCGGCGCCCCTACCATGGCCCCGCCGCCGAAGCCCATGATCGCCATACCGGTGGCCATGCCGCGTTTGTCCGGGAACCACTTGATCAAGGTCGATACCGGCGAGATGTAGCCCAGGCCCAGGCCGATACCGCCGATTACGCCGGAGCCAAGCCACATCAGCCACAGCTGATGGGTTTTCACACCTATCGCCGAAAGCAGCATGCCGCCGCACCAGCACAAGGCCGAGACCAGGCCAGCCTTGCGCGGGCCGGCGTGCTCCAGCCAACCGCCCAGCACCGCCGCCGAGCAGCCGAGGAATACGAAGAACAGGGTGTAGATCCAGCTCAGCATCGAGATTGGCCAGTCGCATTCGGCGCTGAACATTCGGGCCATGAAGCCCATGTCTGCCGCACAGGCGACGGGGGCGGTGATCCCAAGGGCTTGCGACAAAGGCAGCCAGAATACCGAGAAGCCGTAGGCCATACCGATGCACAGATGAATGGCCAGGGCGGCTGGCGGGACCAGCCAGCGGTTGAAGCCTGGGCCGGCGATTATGCGTTCCTTCGACAGAAAGCCTGGCGCACTGGCCGAGGTTCCCGTCGCGACAGTACTGGTCATGGATCTGATCCTTGTTATTGGGAGGGTGCTCGCGAAGCGGCGCAAGGGTAGCAGCATCAAGCAGCATGAAAGCAATCTGCCATCGTTCAATTTTGCCTGACTGAAACGGTCATGTTCCCGGCACCCGCTCAATACTAGGCTGTCGAAAGCCGTACGATCTGATACAGGCGTAGGAATTTCCTACATCTCTAGTCGTACAAGCAGGGGTAACCGCTACAGCGTTATACTCTGCCGCCTGAACTCACTAACGGACTAAAAGGACTCGCCCATGAAAGCGTTCGGCAAAATCCTGGGACTGGGGCTTCTCGGGTTACTGCTGATCATCGTGGCGCTGGGCTTCGCCCTGACCCACCTCTTTGATCCCAACGACTACAAAGACGAGATTCGCCAGCTGGCACGCGACAAGGCTCACATCGAACTGACCCTCAACGGTGACATCGGCTGGAGCCTGTTCCCATGGCTGGGCCTGGAGCTGCACGAAGCCAGCATCGCTACCTTGAACAACCCCAAGGAGCCGTTCGCCGACCTGCAGATGCTTGGGCTTTCGGTCCGTGTGCTGCCGCTGCTGCGCCGCGAAGTGCAAATGAGCGACGTACGTGTCGAAGGCCTGAACCTGACCCTGACGCGTGACGAACAGGGCCATGGCAACTGGGAAGACATCGGCAAGCCGCTGCCCGCGCAGAACGGCGCAAGCACCGATGCATCCGCACAGGCTCCTGCCGAGCAGAAGCCTGCGACCGCCGAAAGCAACGACCGCGCCATCAAGCTGGACATCGACAGCCTGACCGTGAACAACGCCCGCGTGCAGTACACCGATGCCAAGACCGGCCACAGCTACAGCGCCGAAAGCATCCAGCTGAGCACCGGCCCGATCCATGAAGGCGCAAACATCCCGCTCAAGGCCAGTGCCTTCATCAGCGCCAGCCAGCCGAGCATCAAGGCCCGTACCGAGTTGGCCGGCGAATTGCGCTTCGACCGCAAACTCAAGCGCTACAACTTCGAAGACATGCGCCTGTCGGGCGAAACCTCGGGGGAGCCTACCGGCGGCAAGACCGTGACCTTCGCCGCCCAAGGCCAATTGCTGGTCGACCTGGCCGCCAATGTCGCCTCGTGGAACGGCCTGAAAGTCTCGGCCAACCAACTGCGCGCCCTCGGGGAGCTGAACCTGCGCGATCTGGACAAGGCACCCCAGCTGAGCGGCGGCCTGTCCATCGCCCAGTTCAACCTGCGCGCCTTCCTTGAAAGCATTGGTCGCCCGCTGCCGGCCACCAACGATCCGGCCGCCTTCGCCAAGCTGGAGTTGGTCACTCGCCTGCAGGGCACGCCCAGCAGCCTGGCCCTGGAAGACCTGGCAGTGAAGCTGGACGACAGCACCTTCAGCGGCCGCGTGGCCGTCGAAGATTTCGCCAAACAAGCCCTGCGCCTGCAGCTTAAGGGCGACACCTTCGACGCCGACCGCTACCTGCCGGCCAAGAGCGAAGAGGCCAAGGGCGCCACCGCTGCGCGCCAGGCCGAGGTCAAGCAACAAGAGGCCAGCGCCGTAGCCAGTGCCGGCACCACACCACTGCCCAACGCCCCAACGCAAGTGGCCTGGAGCGACGACAAACTGCTGCCGATCGACCGGCTGCGCGCCCTCGACCTGCAGGCTGACCTGGCCTTCGGCTCGTTGACCCTGGACAAGCTGCCGATCGAAGGCGCCCAGCTCAAGGCCGTTGGCCAAGGCGGCCTGCTGACTCTGCAAACCCTGCGCGGAGAGCTGTACAACGGCACCTTCGAAGCCAAGGGCACGGTCGACGTACGCCCTGCCGTGCCACAGCTGGGTGTGAGCACCAACATCCAGCGGGTGCCGGTGGAGCACTTCATCAAGACCGAAGGCAAGGAGCAGACACCACCGGTCAAGGGCCTGCTGACCCTGACCAGTGACATGACAGCCACCGGTAACAGCCAGAAGGCACTGGTCGACACCCTGAACGGCAGCGCAAACTTCACCATCAACGACGGCGTGCTGGTCAATGCCAACCTGGAACAGCAGCTGTGCCAGGCCATCGCCACGCTCAATCGCAAGACGCTGAACAGCGAGCCACGTGGCAAGGACACCCCGTTCCAGGAACTGCGCGGCAGCCTGGTGGTGCGCAATGGCGTCGCCAGCAACCCGGACCTCAAGGCGCGCATCCCTGGCCTGACCGTCAACGGCCATGGTGACCTCGACCTGCGCGTGCTGGGCATGGACTACAACATCGGCGTAATCGTCGAAGGCGACCAGCGTGCCATGCCGGACCCGGCTTGCCAGGTCAACGAACGCTATGTGGGTGTTGAAGTGCCCCTGCGCTGCCGTGGCCCGCTGGAACTCGGCGCGAAGGCCTGCCGCCTGGACCAGAACGGCCTGGGCAAGGTTGCCGCCAAGCTGGCCGGCAACCGCCTGAAAGACAAGATCGATGAAAAACTTGATGAAAAACTTGGAGACAAAGTGAGCCCGGAACTGAAAGACGCGCTCAAGGGGCTGTTCAACCGATGAGCCCCGAGCAGTTCTCCAGCGCTGTGCTGGACTGGTATGACGAGCACGGCCGGCACGACCTGCCCTGGCAACAGGGCATCACGCCGTACCGCGTGTGGGTGTCGGAAATCATGTTGCAGCAGACTCAGGTCAGCACCGTGCTCAACTACTTCGACCGCTTCATGCAGGCCCTGCCAACCGTGCAAGCCCTGGCCGAGGCACCGGAGGACGAAGTGCTGCACCTGTGGACGGGCCTGGGCTACTACACCCGCGCACGCAACCTGCAAAAAGCCGCCAAGGTCGTCGTCGAGCAACATGGCGGCGAATTCCCGCGCAGTGTCGAGCAGCTTACCGAGCTGCCCGGCATCGGCCGCTCGACTGCCGGCGCGATCGCCAGCATCAGCATGGGCATCCGCGCACCGAT
Organism: Pseudomonas sp. FYR_5; assembly: GCF_043106315.1. NCBI lineage: Bacteria > Pseudomonadati > Pseudomonadota > Gammaproteobacteria > Pseudomonadales > Pseudomonadaceae > Pseudomonas > Pseudomonas sp. FYR_5. Next base: position 135,062 of record NZ_JBICMK010000088.1, read on the forward strand.
CCTCGACGGCAACGTCAAGCGCGTGCTGGCACGCTACACCGCCCAGGCCGGCTACCCCGGCGAACCCAAAGTTGCCAACCAGCTATGGGCCACCGCCGAGCGTTTCACCCCGCAACAACGCGCCAACCACTACACCCAGGCGATGATGGACATGGGCGCCACGCTGTGCACGCGCAGCAAGCCCAGCTGCCTGATCTGCCCGTTGCAGCGCGGCTGCGAAGCGCACCTGCACGGCGAAGAAACCCGCTACCCCGAGCCCAAACCGCGCAAGGCGTTACCGCAACGGCGCACACTGATGCCACTGCTGGCCAACCACGAAGGCGCCATCCTGCTTTACCGCCGTCCTTCCAGCGGCCTGTGGGGTGGTTTGTGGAGCCTCCCGGAACTGGACGACATCGCCCAGCTCGACGACCTGGCCTACCAGCATGGCCTGCGCCTGGCTGGCCGCCACGCCATGGACGGCCTGACCCATACCTTCAGCCACTTCCAGCTGGCAATCGAACCCTGGCTAGTACGCGTCGACCCGGTCGGCGAGCACGTGGCCGAGGCCGACTGGCTCTGGTATAACCTCGCCACCCCGCCGCGTCTGGGCCTCGCCGCCCCGGTGAAAAAGCTGCTTGAACGCGCGACCGACGAACTGATTGCAGGAGACGCCCGATGACTCGCACCGTGATGTGCCGCAAGTACCAAGAAGAACTACCCGGCCTGGAACGCCCGCCCTACCCCGGCGCCAAGGGCCAGGACATCTTCGAACACATCTCGCAGAAAGCCTGGGCCGACTGGCAGAAGCACCAGACCATGCTGATCAACGAAAAGCGCCTGAACATGATGAACGCCGAGGACCGCAAATTCCTCCAGGCCGAAATGGACAAGTTTTTCGCCGGCGAAGAATACGCCCAGGCCGAAGGCTACGTTCCACCGGCCGAATGACCCCAAAAATCGTAAGCGACGGAATTAATTTAAAATTTTTTCAAAAAGTCGTTGACGAGCGGTCCGGAAATCTATTTAATTCACCTCGTCGCCCAGATAGCTCAGTCGGTAGAGCAGAGGATTGAAAATCCTCGTGTCGGCGGTTCGACTCCGTCTCTGGGCACCACCTTCAAGCTTCTGGTGGTTGCAAAGTTACCCGAAGCGACAACAAGAAACCCGCCTAGTGCGGGTTTTTTGTTGCCTATGATTTTTTAACTTCACGCGACTTCGAAGAACACCCGATTTCACAACGCAACCTGAAGGCTCGCCATGCAATCGAGAAACCCGCAGCCATAAGCAGACTGCGGGTCGAACCTTACTCGTCCGACATGGAACGAAGATGCTCGAATGCATCCTCGGTCATGTGCCCGAGGTAGGAGATGCTGTGCAACCGAAGGTGGCCGTGTTGCTTGCCTTTTTCGATGACGGCAGCGATGTCAGCCTTTGTAATCCTCTGTTCGTCGCAACCGGCGAAACCGGTTGGATAGTAAACCCTGCCATCGTCCGTGTAGCCGTACAGGGTGACCAGATAAAAGTGCTTCATGACTCCTCCTTTGCAGCGCAAACGTGCGCATCACTCACAGACGCCGAATTGGCGCGGTGACAGGCTGCCAGCCAGCATGGCTGGCAGCGGGAGAGAAGCTACGCAGGGCCCACGGTTCGCATAATCTGGATATGTATCCCACAGACATCTCAAGCGGCAGCGCCCGGGAGCACTGCTTGGGTTTATCGGGCAATTGCGCTTCAATACGCGCACTTTCAGACACACCCAAGGATTTGCCCATGGCCACCCCTACCAAGCAACAGAAACGCGCCAAGCGCGCCGCCAGCAAGGCCAAGCAGAACCGCATGGTACGCAGCGGCCAAGCGGTCAAGGCCAGCGCCGGCGACAGCGCAAGCGTCGAGCAGGTGTACAACAAGGCCATGGAGTCGGGCAGCTACGACGCGATGTTCAACAAGATGAAGGAAGCCCAGGAAGGCGGCCTGGTGCCAATGATCTCGGTGTTCCTGGTAGATCCGCTGCTCGCCCTGGTGCTCAAGGGACACAAGGAAGAACACGCTACCGACTACATCGTGCTGGTGTTCAACGCCTACCGCAAATGGCTGGACGGCGCTGACGAAGAGACCACCATGGCCTGGCTGGAGAGTGATGAGTTCCAGGAAGCCTATATCGCCGCTTCCGAACTCGTGGCCAAACAGCAGCAACAGCAGAAGCAGTTTGGCTGACAGGGCCATGTAACCTGTTGTGGCCTCTGCGCGCCCCCTGTAGGAGCGGGTTTACCCGCGAATATGACGGCGGCTGCGACGGTAATCAGCCAGGGAAATTGGCCAGCAGGCCCGGCCCTTTCGTGGGTAAACCCGCTCCTACGGGCCTGTGGTGAACCTGCGGACTTGCCCGCGAAAGGGCCGGGGCAAAAAAAGGCCGCACCCTTCACTGGGCGCGGCCTTTTCATTTCAGCCAGCGCAGATCAGCTGTCCAGCGCCGCCCGCCCGGCAGCCTCGCGCTTGCGGTGCACCAGCAAGCCAGCCGCCACCACAGCAATACTCAGCAGCGCAGTCGCAATGATCTCTACACGGTGATCCTCACGCAGCGCCATTACCGCAAGAATGGCAACGATGAATGCAATGGTCGCCCAGGTCAGCCCCGGGAACAGCCACATCTTGAAGGTAATCTTTTCGCCACGGGCTTCACGCTGGGCGCGCATGCGCAGTTGCGACACAGCGATCACCAGGTACACCAGCAGCGCAATGGCGCCAGAGCTGGCCAGCAGGAACTCGAATACCTGGGCCGGTGCCACGAAGTTGGCGAACACGCAAAGGAATGCCGCTGCGGTGGACAGCAGTACCGCCACATGCGGGGTCGCCGCCTTGGTGGTGCGCTGGGCGATAGCCGGGGCGTCGCCACGCTTGCTCAGCGAGAACAACATGCGCGAAGACGTGTACAGCGCCGAGTTCAGGCAGCTGGTCACGGCAATCAGCACGACGATGTCGACGATCAACTTGGCATTCGGCACACCGATACGGCTCAGCACGGTCTGGTAAGAGCCAGCCTCGGCCAGGGCCGGGTCGTTCCACGGCACCAGGGCCACGACCAGGAAGATCGACACCAGGTAGAACAGGCAGATACGCCAGATTACCGAGTTGGTGGCACGGCTGATCTGCTTGCCCGGGTCCTTCGACTCGGCAGCGGCAATGGTGACGATTTCAGTACCCATGAACGAGAACATGGTGGTCAGCATGGCTGCCAGCACTGCGCCCAGGCCGTTGGGCATGAAGCCCTGGGTATCGAACAGGTGGCTGGCACCGCTCACCTGGCTGTTCGGAACAAAGCCGAACAAGGCAGCACAGCCCACGGCGATGAAGCCGATGATCGCCAGCACTTTGAGCAGGGCAAACCAGAATTCGAACTCACCGTAGTTCTTCACACTGCACAGGTTGGTAAGTGTCAGTGCCAGGGTAATGATGAGGGAGAACGCCCACAGGTCAACCGCCGGGAACCAGGCATGCAGAATGGCCGCGGCGGCGTTGGCCTCCAGCGGAATCACCAGCACCCAGAACCACCAGTACAGCCAGCCAATGGTGAAACCGGCCCAGCGCCCGATGGCGCGGTCGGCATACGTAGAGAACGAACCAGTGTCAGGCGAGGCGACTGCCATTTCACCCAGCATACGCATCACCAGCACGACCAGCGTACCGGCGGCAGCGTAAGCCAGCAGCACGGCAGGGCCGGCAGCTGCGATGGCGTGGCCGGAGCCTACGAACAGGCCGGCACCGATAACGCCAGCGATGGACAGCATGGTCACATGCCGTTGCTTGAGCCCCTGAGCGAGGTCATTGGAATTGTTACCGCTCATTGAAACTACCTTTGTAAGGAGTGGACCACGCCGACTGCGGATACAGAGCGCGCCAAGGGTTGACCTAGGCGTCGCTGCAATCGGCGGTTTCCTGCTGGCAATAAACGCGCCAGGTGCTAAATGCATTCGTCAGAAAATTCTACAGGCCTTTCAGGAGAGGGCTTGGAGGGCTTTCGGCCAATGCCTGACCGAAAGGGCATCAAATGAGCGGATTACTGAAATACCCACTTACAAACGCACCAAAGGTGCTCCTCGGTAACACCTTTGCACCAGCGCAATACAAAAAGTGCAACCCATGGGTACAACCTCATGATCTCAAAGAGGCATTCGCGGGATAACCCGTTCCTACGGCCAAAAGGTCGGGTTTACCCCTCCAATGGGCCAAAACAGCTTCCATGAGCCGGCCAAAGCTGGCACCATCGCGCCTTTTTTCATCAAGGCTCTGGTGCTGGGCGACACCTTCGCGGACATCTGCGCGACGTTACGCTGTAGCGATGCGACAAACTGCCCCACCAGTGCCCCCAGTCCCCGGCGACCCTGTTGGCCGTCATAATGCCGCTATGCTAGCTTGGCGCACGCCAGGAAGGCCGCCAACAGCTGGGAACGCACCCGAACACATGAGGACCGCACATGGCTCAGGCCACGCCCGCGCTGGAAATCCGCAATTTGCACAAACGCTACGGCGAGCAGGAAATTCTCAAGGGCATTTCGCTGACCGCTCGCGACGGTGACGTGATCTCCATCCTGGGGTCGTCCGGCTCCGGCAAGTCCACCCTGCTGCGCTGCATCAACCTGCTCGAGAACCCGCACCAGGGCGAAATCCTGGTCGCCGGCGAAGCCCTCAAGCTCAAGGCCTCCAAGAATGGCGACCTGATCGCTGCCGACAACCGCCAGATCAATCGCCTGCGCAGCGAAATCGGCTTTGTCTTCCAGAATTTCAACCTGTGGCCACACATGTCGATCCTCGACAACATCATCGAGGCGCCACGCCGCGTGCTCGGCCAAAGCAAGGCCGAGGCCATCGAAGCAGCCGAAGCGCTGCTGAACAAGGTCGGCATCTACGACAAACGCCACAGCTACCCCGCCCAGCTTTCCGGTGGCCAGCAACAGCGCGCCGCCATTGCCCGTACCCTGGCCATGAAGCCCAAGGTCATCCTGTTCGACGAGCCTACATCGGCCCTCGATCCGGAAATGGTCCAGGAAGTGCTTAACGTTATCCGCGCATTGGCCGAAGAAGGCCGTACCATGCTGCTGGTGACGCACGAGATGAGCTTTGCCCGCCATGTGTCCAGTGAAGTCGTCTTCCTGCACCAGGGCCTGGTCGAAGAGCAGGGATCGCCGCAGCAGGTCTTCGAGAACCCGACCTCGGCGCGTTGCAAGCAATTCATGTCCAGCCACCGCTAACGGAGCAATACATGCACACCTACAAGAAGTTTCTCCTGGCAGCTGCTGCCACGCTGGTAATGTCGGCAAACGCCATGGCCGCAGAAAAACTGCGCATGGGCATCGAAGCCGCCTACCCACCGTTCAACAACAAGGATGCCAGCGGTAACGTGGTTGGCTTCGACAAAGACATTGGCGACGCCCTGTGCGCCAAGATGAAAGTCGAGTGCTCGGTCGTTACCTCCGACTGGGACGGCATCATCCCGGCCCTGAACGCCAAGAAGTTCGACTTCCTGGTGTCGTCGCTGTCGATCACCGACGAACGCAAGCAGGCTGTGGACTTCACCGATCCGTACTACTCCAACAAGCTGCAGTTCATCGCGCCGAAAAACGTCGACTTCAAGACCGACAAAGCGTCGCTTAAGGGCAAGGTCATCGGCACCCAGCGCGCCACCCTGGCCGGCACCTACCTTGAAGACAACTACCCGGATGTCGATGTCAAACTCTACGACACCCAGGAAAACGCCTACCTTGACCTGGTTTCCGGTCGTATCGACGGCATCCTCGCCGACAAGTACGTGCAGTACGAGTGGCTGAAAAGCAAAGACGGCTCGAACTTCGAGTTCAAGGGCGAGCCGGTGATGGACAGCGACAAGATCGGCATTGCCGTGCGCAAAGGTGACACCAAGCTGCGCGACGACCTGAACAAAGCCCTGGCAGAAATCAAAGCCGACGGTACGTACAAGAAAATCAACGACAAGTACTTCCCGTTCAGCATCGAATGATCCGCCCTGACCGGCGCGCCCTTGCGGCGCGCCAGTCCCTAAAATGACCTGCCCATGAATATCGACCTGCACGGATTCGGTCCGGCCATGATGGCCGGCACCCTGATGACCGTAAAACTGGCGCTTTGCGCCTTGCTGCTGGGGCTGGTCCTGGGCCTGCTCGGCGCCCTGGCCAAGACCTCTCCGCTCAAGCCGCTGCAATGGCTTGGCGGCTTCTACTCGACCCTGGTGCGCGGCGTGCCCGAACTGCTCTGGGTGCTGCTTATCTATTTCGGTACCGTCGGGCTCATGAGCAGCCTCGGCGAAGCCCTGAACATGCCGGGCCTGGAGCTCAGCGCCTTCGCTGCGGGCGTCATCGCCCTCGGCCTGTGCTTTGGCGCCTACGCCACCGAAGTGTTCCGTGGCGCCATCCTGGCGATCCCCAAAGGCCACCGTGAAGCTGGCCTGGCGCTAGGCCTGTCCAAGGCCCGCATCCTCTCGCGGATCATCCTGCCGCAGATGTGGCGCATCGCCCTGCCCGGCCTTGGCAACCTGTTCATGATCCTGATGAAGGACACCGCCCTGGTGTCGGTAATCGGCCTGGAAGAAATCATGCGCCACGCACAAATCGGCGTGACCGTGACCAAAGAGCCGTTCACCTTCTACATGGTTGCGGCCTGCATCTACCTGGGCCTGACCGTCATTGCCATGACCGGTATGCATTTCATGGAAAAACGTGCCGCTCGCGGCTTTGCGAGGGCTGAACAATGAATTGGGAAGTCATCTTCAAATGGCTGCCACGCCTGGCCGAGGGTGCAGTCCTGACCCTGGAACTGGTGGCCATTGCCGTGGTTGCCGGGTTGATCCTGGCCATCCCGTTGGGCATCGCCCGTTCCTCGCGCCATTGGTACGTGCGCGCCGTGCCGTTCAGCTACATCTTCTTCTTCCGCGGCACGCCGCTGCTGGTGCAACTGTTCCTGGTCTATTACGGCCTGGCGCAATTCGATGCAGTTCGTTCCAGCTCGCTGTGGCCGTACCTGCGCGACCCGTTCTGGTGCACGGTGCTGACCATGACCCTGCACACCGCCGCCTACATCGCCGAGATCCTGCGCGGCGCACTGCAGTCGATCCCCAAAGGTGAGATCGAAGCGGCGCGGGCGCTGGGCATGTCGCGGGGCAAGGCGCTGTTCTACATCATGCTGCCACGCGCCGCACGCATCGGCCTGCCGGCGTACAGCAACGAAGTGATCCTGATGCTCAAGGCCAGTGCCCTGGCCAGTACCGTGACCCTGCTGGAGCTGACCGGCATGGCCCGTACCATCATCGCCCGCACCTACCTGCCGGTGGAAATCTTCTTCGCTGCAGGCGTGTTCTACCTGGTGATCTCGTTCATGCTGGTGCAAGGCTTCAAGCTGCTGGAGCGCTGGTTGCGCGTGGATGCCTGCCAAGGCCGCTGACATCTCCTAGCCATCTTCGCGGGCACGCCCGCTCCTACAACAGGCCTATGCTGAACCTTCGTAGGAGCGGGTTTCCCCGCGGACAGGCCCTCAACCCCAACACACATCCCCATGCCCAGCCCCCTCCACAGCCACCACCTCAGCACCCGCTTCCAGGCCCTCGACCAGTTCCTGATCGAGCACCAACAGCTGTGGAAACCCCGCCCCTTCACCACCCTGCAACTGCCTTGGGAAACCACCCACCCAGCGCTTGCCGCCCACCTGCGCCAATGTTCCCTGGCAGACGCCGAAGCCGACAGCGCCATTGACCGCTTGCCTGCCCCATTCCCGCAACTGGCCGAACAAGCCCGACAGCTCGCCACGCTCGGCAGCCTTGCGCAAACCAATCTACCGCCTGCCGCCCACCGCCTGGACGTCGCCGTCCCCGGCCGCAAATGGCAGCAGATCGAAGCCTTCGCCAGCCACCTGGCCTTCCGCGAGCAGCCCCGGCACTGGCTGGACTGGTGTTCTGGCAAAGGCCACCTCGGCCGTCGCCTGCTGCAACCCGGTCAACACCTGACCTGCCTGGAGTACGACGCCGACCTGGTCGCTGCTGGTCAGGCCCTGAGTGCACACCACCACTTGCAAGCACAGCACGTACATCAGGACGTGATGGCCAGCGACAGCGCTCGCCACCTGGCTGACGATAAAAGCGTGGTTGCCCTGCATGCCTGTGGCGATCTGCATGTACGCCTGATGCAACTGGCCAGCCAGCAAGGTTGCCGGCAACTGGCCATAGCCCCCTGCTGCTACAACCGCATCGCGGCGCAGCAGTACCAAGCGTTATCCACAGCCGCGCAGGCGTCGAGCCTGCAGCTATCGCTGGACGACCTGGGCCTGCCCTTGAGCGAAACCGTCACTGCCGGCGCCCGCGTGCGGCGCCAGCGCGACACCTCGATGGCCCGGCGCCTGGGCTTCGACCTGCTGCAACGCCAGCAGCGCCAGACCGATGAATACCTGCCGACGCCTTCCCTGCCGGTGGCCTGGCTGGAGAAACCCTTCGAGCAATACTGCCGTGACTTGGCTGAACTGAAGCAATTGCCAGTGAGCGGCAACCCGGACTGGGCAATGTTGGAAGCTGCGGGCTGGCAACGCCTGGCCGAGGTTCGGAACCTGGAGCGCGTACGCAACCTGTTCCGTCGGCCACTGGAGCTGTGGCTGGTACTCGATCGCGCCCTGTTCCTCGAAGAACAAGGCTATGACGTGCGCCTGGGCCTGTTCTGCGATTACCCACTGACCCCGCGCAACCTGCTCATTCTTGCGGAACGCGACGGTTAGCCGCAGCACAACCTGTGGATAAGTCTGTGAACAAGCTTGTGATTACCTGTTGGATCCAAGCGCTATTTCAAGCGCTTGGCTTATTCCTGCTTGCGGCTGCAGCCCAGTAAAAACAGGCGTTTGCGCAAAGACAAGCGGCGTAGCGATCCGGCATGCCTTTCGCTCAGGTCGCCGATGCCACTTGTGCATAAACATTTCTTGTGGTTAGCGCAAGCGCTGTTTGCGCGGTCATTTGTGGGAGCAGCCTTGCGTCGCGAAAGGGCTGCAAAGCAGCCCCCGCACTCTCACATTTTCAATGCGCCTTGCCCTTGGCAATCTCGATATCGTTCATCAGCGCCTTGGCCATGTCGCACAGGTAATCGGCTGCACCCAGGAATTTATGGTCGTCCTCCATATCCCCCTCGCGCACCAGGTGCTTGATGTAACCCATCAGGATCGAGACATGCTCGTAGGCCGCGTCGACGGGGACGCCGGGCTCTACGCGTAGGAGATTGAGGGATGGGTTACCGGCTGCGAGGAAGGTTTCCACGCCTGCGGTTGTGATTGGTTTGGGGCTGTTGGGATCAGAATCGATCGTTTTCACTTTTCAAACTCCCTAGTTCAAAAGGAGCTGCCGTGTTCATTCTTTCTCACGGAACAAAGGCGGCAACCGTGCACGAGGTGAGAAACCGAGTGAACGTAGGAAGCTCGGCCAGACCAAGGTCTGCCCGCGCACAGTCGCCATTACGCAGCCGATACGTTCAAAGTCGGGTTCTCACACCCGGTCGCAGAGCGACCCGAAAACGGTATCCGTGAGCCACTTCCCCGACAACAGCGTTACTTCGGCGGCGGGCGTAGGATACTTCCGAAGCATCCACACCCTGAAGCTTTTGACCCCATGGTTCAGAATTCACTTACACAGATAACCCGGCTTACCCGCCCCCGTGTAGGAGCGGGTTCACCCGCGAAGAGGCCACACCAGACAACACAAGGCTAATGCTCCACCGCCGCAACGGTGTATCATCCGCCCCCCAAATCATTAAAAAGTGACGTCGCGCGCTGCCCGCCAGCCCCGCGACCTTCTGGCGTTGCGCCAGAACCAACAATGGACCACCGGACCTGAGCATCGTGACCCGAGCCACCCCCCTCGCCCTGCTGACCTTCGCCCTGGCCCTGACCGGCTGCGCCGGCGGCACCTCGCCCCACCCCAACAGCAACCTGGGCTGGAACCACCCCGGCATGCAACTGGGCGGCGACAACGGCCTGCCCCTGCGCGCAGAAGCCCCGTGCCGCAAGCGCGGCTGCGACAACGACAAGCTGTTCTTCAACCCGGGTAAAAGCGAGCCTAGCGTCACCACCATGCACCGCGGCTGGTAGGAAAATTCTTCTTTTGGGCCGGTGACTTAGGTCTTTTGCGAACATTCGCAAGGAAGTGGTTTACAGGCGCCAAACGATCGCTATAATGACGCCCCATTGCCGGTATAGCTCAGATGGTAGAGCAACTGACTTGTAATCAGTAGGTCCCGGGTTCGATTCCTGGTGCCGGCACCATACGCAGTATCAAAAAAGGCTCACCGAAAGGTGGGCCTTTTTTGTTTTAACCCCCCCAGCCCCCAATCCCCTGCCTTACAGATGCCCTGAAGCCACCGCGATCGGTGTAGGAGCTGGCTTGCCTGCGATGGGCTGCGCAGCAGCCCCACCCCCCCAAGCAGATGCAATTCTCTGATCACAGCCCAGCTCAAAAACAGACACACCCTCCAACACAAACGCTTTGACTCGCCAACCAATCCCCACTACGATTTATCGTAAATTTTAGATATTTCTGCCGAGGCAAGCCGATGGCGCTTCAATTCCACGAAAGCCCTTTCCACGCCACCCACGACGCAGATACCGCCAGCAAAATGGCCTTGAAAATGGACTTGTCCATTTTCATCACTGACTGCATCAAAAAAATGGGCCTCAAACAGCATGATGCCGCAGCCAAGCTGAACGTAACCCAATCCCGCATATCCGAGCTTGCAAATGGCAAGATCGAGAAATTCACCTTGGACGCCATGATGGACATGCTGGACAAGCTCGGCTTTCGCACAACCCTGACCCTGCCCTCGAACGATGCCGGTTCACCGCCCCAGATCGTGATCACCCAAACGCCTGGCAACTAAACCCTGTATTCCATTTTTCTCAGTTCTTGCTTCAACTCCTTCATCCGCTGTTCGGCGACCTGCATCGCGTGCCGGTCGGACCTGTTGGTCGTTTTTACGAACGAATGCAACACCCGCCGCATGCAGTGGCCTTGCTTGGGCAGATCCACGCGATCACTAGCCAATTTGACTTGGTGTTCGCAGGGGTTGCCGCACTCAGGACGATGGGCTACGACACCAAGGTGGATATCTGCGGCCACGGGTTCCGAGCCATGGTGTGCAGTGCGCTGGTCGAGTCTGGGCTGTGGTCGGAGACAGCTATCGAGCCTGTCAAACCACCCCATGCATGAAGAACTCAACCGGTACGCTGAAAAACTCAGCAAAGCCCTTTATCTGGGCAACCGTCATCTTCCGCTTGTTGTTCAGAATCTCGGATACCGCGCTCTGGGTCGCTATCGCCGACAGGTCCTTCTGCTTCACGCCCCTGTCCGACAGCAGAAAGGCCAACGCTTCGGCCTGGCTCGCGAACGGCACCAATACAGACTCACTCTCATACTCGTAGACGCGGTCCGCTACCATCTCGGCAAAGCGTGCCGCAGCGTGGCCTTCGCTGTCCGCATGGGAGTAGAGCTCGTCGATCAAGGCCATGCGTGCCTCAAGCTCGGCATCATCCTTGATGGGGTCATGGCAGGCGGCCAGAAGCTGGGCCATGGTTGCCATCTGAGTGTTCAGGCCATCGAGCATGGGTGAAATATTAGCGATGAAGGCATCTCGTCCATTGGCTTCGATTTTATCCCGCTTCATGTTGTCACCTGTCGAATTGAAATATCGCGCTGCCCAGGTTGCTACCTGATATCGCTTCTGCACCACTTGTCGCACTCGGCTTGCGACAGAATGGCCTTGATGTAGAGAGTGCCCGTTCGCGCATTGAGCCACGCGATCAGGCGGCATTCGTTTTTCTTGATATCGAACACGTAGATATCAAGCGGCCCTTTGCGGCTGGCGGGCCTGAGTTTTGAGTGGGGGATGCGATCAACATTCCAGCCAGACACCGTGGCCCACGTCTGCCTCAACTGTTCAAAAGATTCAAACCGCAGCGTCGCCCTGTCGAAGGTCGTCAGCCACAGGCTTAGGGGCGCTTTCCACTGGTCGGGGGCTTCAATCGCCTTGGTAACCGCCGCTTTCGTTATGACCCGCATTGTGTTGTCCCGGCGCACCGACATAGGGTGGAAAATATCTCTGATCCAGATATCTATCAACCAGATATCTATCAACCAGATATCTGGATGCGCGATGTACGGTGACCTGGCGATCGTCAATGGATTGATGCCCGTCAAACGACGCGCAGGGCGAGGGGTTTACGTTCAGATCAGGTAGCCCTGAGGGAGGTTGAGCATGGCCAAGAGATTCCCCACAAACCCTCGCCACCCCGAGCGTATCTGCTGGGGTTGCGACCTTTACTGCCCTGCCAAGGCGCTAGCCTGTGGCAATGGCGCAGACCGGACCATGCATCCGGTGGAGCTGTTTGGTGAGGATTGGAATAGCTTCGAGGGCCAGCAGGAGAAGCCGGTTGAGCCAGGGCAAGCGGCAGAGCCCAGGTGAGAAAGGGCCGCTTGGCGGCCCAGCGCAGGCCTTGAACCCAGCGCTGGTTCCGTGTGCGGGCGTGCCCGCGACGCTGGCGATGCGGTTGCAGGCACCGGCTTCGCCGGTGTTCGCGGGTGAACCCGCTCCTACAGGTACAGCGCCAGGCCTTGTGGAAGGGCTTGATCAGAACGCGGTGCTTACCGTCAACGACAGGTTACGCGGGTCACCATAAATCGCCCCGGCATAGAACCCGTACTGGGTGTAGTAGTGCTTGTCGAACAGATTGTTGGCGTTGAGGCTGACGCTGGTCTCATCGGTCAACTGGTACTTGGCCATGGCATTCCAGATGGCATAACCGGACCAGTTCACGTCAGTGGCACCATTACTCACACCGTTGGTGGGCTGGCCAGCCGGGCTGGAGATGGCGCGGATGTTGCTCTGCGCAGTCACGCCGGCGCCCAGGGTCAGGCGGTCGAGCGGGCCGCTCAGGCGGTAGGTGGTGGAGGCCTTGAACAAGTGCGACGGGTCGCTGCGGCCGTCGCTGTCGACGCGGCGGAAGTGCAGGTAGGTGTAACCGGCGTAGACGTTCCAGTTGGGGGTCAGGGCGCCTGCGACTTCCAGGTCGATACCGTCGGTTTCCTGCCCGGAGCCGGCCTTGTAGGCGCTGCCGCCGGTCGGGGTGGTCAGGTCGCCGTCCAGCACAGCCTTGTTTTCCTGCTTGGTGCGGAAGTAGGCCGCCGAGGCGTTCAGGCGACCATCGAACCACTCACCCTTGATACCTGTTTCGTAGCTTTGCCCACGAATCGGCTCGACCTTGCTGCCGCTGCTGGTTTCAGACGTTTGCGGCGTGAAGATATCGGTGTAGCTGGCGTATACCGAGTAGTTGTCGTTGAGGTCATACACCGCGCCCAGGTAGGGGGTGACGATGCCGTTTTCTTCCTGGCTGCTGCGCTCGCCGGCCACGCTGCGGGTGACCGAAGAATAGTTGCTGGTGCGCACGCCAACGATCACCGACAACGGGTCGGTAATGCTCAGGCGGGTGGCGGCGTACATGCCCTGCAGGCGGGTGGTGGTCTTGCTGTGAAGGCCGGTGCGCGAGGCGATGAGGTCGTAGTCGTCATCCACGCCATTATGCCAGTCGGTCACCGGGAAGCCGTTGTTGGCGCGGAACTGGCAGCCCAGTGCAGGCGCGCTGGCCATGCCGTCGCCGACCATGGTGCAGGTGTACTGGGGTGACCAGCCGACGGTGCGGCTGTCGTTGTAGCCGACCATGGCCTGGTGGGTGCGGCCGAACAGCTGGAATGGGCCAGACAGGTCGATCTGCGCCGACTGCTGGGTGGTGTCGCTGGAGCTGTGCAAACCGTTCAGTACGGCGCCGCTGCCGTCCTGGTCCCAATAGCCACCATAGCTGCCGCGCCCGGCCGAGTTCACCTTGGCAAGGCCCCGGTGGTTCAGGGCTTCGGTGGTGGCCTGGGCGGCTTTCAGGCCCAGGGTCCAGTCGTTGTCGAAGCGGTGCTCTAGCGAACCGAACGCAGTGCGGGTGGTGTATTCGCCAAAGCTCCAGCTGGGCACCACGTTGGTGCTGCGCGGCAAGTCGGTCTTGCTGCCATCGCGGTACCAGATCGGGATGTTCGCGCCCCAGCCGCCACCCACAACCTTGTTGTACTCATACTGGTAACCGGCGCCCAGGGTGGTGGCGTCGTCCAGGTCGAATTCGAAGTTGGCCAACGCGGCGCGGGAGCGCTCGGACTGGTTGTCACGGAAGGAGTTGGCATCCTGTTGGGTCATCACGAAGCGCGAACGCAGGCGGCCATCTTCGGACAGAGGCAGGTTCAAGTCAGCCCCCAGACGACGCTTGTCCCAGCTGCCGTAAGTGGCATAGGCACTGCCGCCGAAGGTTTTGGTGGGTGCCTTGCGGATCAGGTTGACGGTTGCCGAGGGGTCGCCGGTGCCGCCCAGCAGGCCGTTGGCGCCGCGCACGATGTCGATGCGTTCGTACAGGTCCATGTTCAGCGCATTGCCGCTGCCACTGAAATCGGAACCGCCCTGGGTCTGCAGGCCATCGACCTTCCAGTTGCTGATCGAGTAACCACGGGCGCGGTAGTCGGTACGCCCACCCACCTCGGACTTGTTGGCTGTTACGCCTGGGGTGGTTCCCAGTGCCTGCTCGATGGTGTGGATGTCGCGGTCATCCATCTGCTGGCGGGTGATGGTGGTAACCGATTGCGGCGTCTGCCGTGGTGTCAGTGCCAGGCCTGTGGAGCTACGGGTGCTCTCGACCGTGTAGCCCAACTGGCCGGCCTCGTCGGCAGGCAATAATGCGCTGTCTTCGATCTGCGTGGCGTCCAGTACAAGGGGTTTGCCGTCGGCAGCCATTGCCCCACCGCTGATGGCGACGGCAACGCAGAAGGCCAGCGGCTTGAGGCGACTACCACTTTGACTGAAGGGGGTGAACACTGTCGGGATGCTTTTGGGATTCATTTGGGAAGGCTTCGTATTTGCAGATGATTTTTTGTTAGGATTCTAGGGATCAGCCCTCCGGGCTCCAGACCCGACATGTACGGGGATGTAATTGAACGTAACGAGCGCCACCGGCCCTCACCTAACAGGTGTTTTTCTGCATGAGCACGACCCTGCTGGTTGTCGATGATGACGACGAGATCCGCGAACTTCTTTGTGATTACCTGACCGATGCCGGCTACAACGTGCTGGCCGCAGCCGACGGTGAACAGATGCGCGACCAGCTGGCCCGGCACAAAGTGGAACTGGTGGTGCTCGACCTGATGCTGCCCGGTGAGGACGGCCTTAGCCTGTGCAGGCAGTTGCAGGCCACCCCCGGATTGGCGGTGATCATGCTGTCAGCCAAGGGCAGCACGCTGGACCGCATCATCGGCCTGGAAGTGGGCGCCGACGACTATCTGGCCAAGCCCTTCGAACCACGCGAACTGATTGCCCGGATCAAAGCCGTACTACGTCGTCCGCAACGCCTGGGCACCTGTGCCGAAGAGCCCGTGGTGGACGCCCAGCTGTTCGCTGGCTTTCGCCTGGAACACGTCAAGCGTCTGCTCACCCGCCCGGATGGCGAGACCCTGACCCTGCCGCGCTCCGACTACCGCGTGCTGCGCGAACTGCTGGAAGCCAACAACCGTGTGGTCTCGCGTGATCAACTGACCCGCAGCGCGTTCGGCCGCGACCACCTGCCCGACGACCGCTCGGTGGACATGTGCGTCAGCCGCCTGCGCCAGCAACTGCGCCGGGCGCCGGCGGGGGCCGCGCAAATCCTGACCATCCGCAACGAGGGCTACCTGCTGAGTATCGCCACCCTCGCGGCCGGGGCCTGACATGCGCTGGTTTCACCGGCTGTGGCCACGCACCTTGTTTGGTCAACTGCTGCTGATCATGGTCAGTGGCACGCTGGTGATCCAGTTGATGTCGAGCAGCATCTGGTTCGATGTGCGTTTCGCCCAGGCGCTAGAGGTGCCCGTGCGACTGGTTGCTGCACGCAGCGCCCCCCTGATTGCCCAGATCGACTGCCACGGCGGTACATTGCAGGCGCCAGCCCACTACCAGCTTCGCTGCGTCGAAAGCCTGCCTGCGCAAGAGCATGACGAGCGCCCTGGGCGCAGGCGGGTCGAGCTGTTGCTGCAGCAGGCCCTGAAGTACGAACTGGGGCATGCCCAGGACGTGCGCCTGATGAACGTGCAACTCACCGACGAACTGGGCCAACCGATCGTCTGGCGCAGCCTGTTCGGCCTGCGCACGGCCCAGGCGCATATCCAGTTCGCGGTGCCGTTGGCCAATGGCTACTGGCTGACCATTGCGGGCCAGGAACTGCAGGGCTGGAGCGGCGAGTCGGCGTGGGTGCTGATCAGCGATTACCTGCTGCGGGTGTATGCGCTGCGTATTGTCGCCGTGTTGCTGGTGTGCCTGATTGCCGTGCGCCTGTGCCTGCGCCCGTTGCGGCGCCTGGCCGATGCCGCACGCGGCCTGGGCAGTAACCTCGAACAGCCTCCCCTGGCACTGGATGGCCCGGAGGAGGTGCGCCAGGCGGCGCAGGCGTTCAATGCGATGCAGCAGCGGCTGATTGCCATGGTCAACGACAAGGCCTACTTCCTGGCCGCCGTGTCTCACGACCTGCGCACCCCACTGACTCGCATGCGCCTGCGCCTGGAGCGCTTACCCGATGACGAACACCGCCAGCGCCTGCGGCAGAACATCACGCAGATGGACGATATGATCGGTCAGGTTCTGGATTACCTGCGTGCCGGAGAGCAGCAGAATTTGCAGCAGGTGGACCTGGACCGGCTGGTGACGCGCCAGTGTGCGGACCTGGCGACTGACCAGGAACCACTGCCCGTGCACGGCCGGGTGAACAGCCTGCGGGGGGATGCCCTGCTGCTGCAGCGCTGCCTGCAGAACTTGCTGGTCAATGCGTTGCGTTATGCCAAGGATGTTTCTGTCACGCTGGAGCGAACCACCACAGGGGTATTCATCCACATCGACGACCGCGGGCCAGGGATTTCGCCTGCGCTGCTGCCGACCATCACCGACCCGTTCGTGCGCGGTGAGGGGTCGCGTAACCAGGCATCCGGCGGATATGGGCTGGGGCTGAGCATTGCCCAGCGGATCGCCACCAGCCATGGGGGTGAGCTGATGCTGTCGAACCGTGAGAGCGGTGGATTGCGGGTCAGCATACTGCTGCCTGGCTAACGCGATCTTCTGTGGGAGCAGCCCATCGCGATACAAGGCCGCCCACAACATAGGGCTGCGCAGGCCTGGGAATTCGCAATCAGGTAACAGTCTTTTACCGGTTACCCAGGTTTTCCGTCCCCTGCGTTTGCCTATCCTATGCCCGGTCATCCTGCCTGCGATGGACCCATGAAACACTCTCTTCCCAGCCGCTACGCCTGCCTCGTACTCTGCCTTGTCTTCACTTTCGCCAGCCTGCCCCTGCTGGCCCAACATGCCTGGCTGTGGCCGGTAACGCTGATCACCGCGCTGCTCAGCCTGGTCGGTCTGAATGACCTGCGCCAAAGCCACCATGCGGTGCGACGCAATTACCCGATCCTGGGCAATATCCGTTACCTGATCGAAACCATCCGCCCGGAAATCCGCCAGTACCTGATCGAAGGTGACGACGACAAGCTGCCGTTCTCCCGCTCGCAACGCTCGCTGGTCTACGCCCGCGCCAAGAACGAAAGCGCCGAGAAAGCATTCGGCACGCTCAACGACGCCTACCAACCTGGTTTCGAGTTCATCAGCCATTCCATGCTGCCGGTGGCCACGCCAGACCCTGCCTCCTTCCGCATTGCCATCGGCGGGCCGCAATGCCGAATGCCCTACTCGGCCTCGATCTTCAACATCTCGGCGATGAGTTTCGGCGCCCTCAGCGCCAACGCCATCGCCGCACTCAACCGCGGCGCGCGCATGGGCCGGTTTGCCCATGACACTGGCGAAGGCAGCATCAGCCCGTACCACCGTGAGCACGGCGGCGACCTGATCTGGGAAATCGGCAGCGGCTATTTCGGCTGCCGCACCGAGGACGGTCGTTTCGATCCACAGCGCTTCGCCGAACAGGCCCGCTCGGCACAGGTGAAGATGATCGAGATCAAGCTCAGCCAGGGCGCCAAGCCTGGCCACGGCGGCATTTTACCGGGGCACAAGGTCAGCCCCGAAATTGCCGAGACCCGTGGCGTACGTGCAGGCGAGGATTGCATCTCGCCGGCGGCGCACAGCGCCTTCCGCACACCAGTGGAGTTGCTGCAGTTCGTAGCCAGCCTGCGCGAGCTTTCGGGCGGCAAGCCCGTGGGCTTCAAGTTCTGCCTGGGCCACCCATGGGAGTTCATGGGCATTGCCAAGGCCATGCTCGCCACCGGCATCACCCCTGACTTCATCGTTGTCGACGGCAAAGAAGGCGGCACCGGCGCGGCACCTCGCGAGTTCAGCGACAACATGGGCGTGCCGATGCGCGAAGGCCTGATGTTCGTGCACAACACGTTGGTCGGCCTGAACCTGCGCTCCAGCATCCGCATTGGTGCGGCGGGCAAGATCGTCAGCGCCTTCGACATTGCCAGCGTATTGGCCATCGGCGCTGACTGGGTCAACTCGGCACGCGGTTTCATGTTTGCCATTGGCTGCATTCAGTCGCAGAGCTGCCACACCAACAAGTGCCCGACTGGCGTGGCCACCCAAGACCCTCTGCGCCAGCGCGCCCTGGTGGTACCAGACAAGGCCGAACGGGTGGCCAGCTTCCACCGCAACACACTGCACGCACTGGCCGAGATGCTGGCTGCCGCAGGCCTGGAGCACCCTTCGGAGCTCAAGCCCAAGCACCTGGCGCGGCGCATCAGCCCCAGCGAAATCGGGTTGTTTTCGGACTTGCACACATTCCTAAAGCCGGGCGAGCTACTCAGTGGCTCGATCGAAAGCGAGTTTTATGCGCGGATGTGGCGGATGGCGCGTAGCGACAGTTTTGCGCCGGAGACGGGAGACACTGCAACACGAACTGTGGCATCAAGACTGCGCCACGAAGAGACTGAACCTGCATGACAAACATGCCTGGGGCTGCCCTGCAGCCCTTCGCGGGCGTGCCCGCTCCCACAATTTGCAGCGCCATCGAAGGCGGCGCTTTACCTGTGGGAGCGGGCAAGCCCGCGAAGGGCCGCAGCGCGGCCCCAGCTTTCATGCAAAGAACTGCGGATCAGAAGATGCTGATCGGGTACTCGACGAATACGCGGACTTCGTTGCCGTCGTCGTTGTAACCGTTCTGCTGCACGGCGTTGTTGGTACGCAAGAACGAGCTACGCAGTTTGATCGACAGGTCCTTGGCCGGGCCGTCCTGCACCACGTA
This sequence comes from Pseudomonas sp. FYR_5, assembly GCF_043106315.1. Lineage (NCBI taxonomy): Bacteria > Pseudomonadati > Pseudomonadota > Gammaproteobacteria > Pseudomonadales > Pseudomonadaceae > Pseudomonas > Pseudomonas sp. FYR_5. The sequence continues at coordinate 154,361 of NZ_JBICMK010000088.1, forward strand.
ACGGATCTGGTTGAAGATCTCGCGCTCTTTACCTTCGCCAAAGCCTTGCGGGTTGGCGACGTTGCGGGTGTTGATGTTGTCACCCACCACGTAGGCCAGCTTGTAGGTCAGGCCCGGAATGCCGTAGGCACCGAAGTCCAGGCCGTAGCCCAGCTGCCAGGAGCGCTCGTCTTCGGCGTTGAAGTCGGACCAGTACGAGTTGGCCAGGTAGATGGTGGAACCACCGTCACCCACGCCACCGGCGTTCTGGTAGAAGCCGTAGTTGTAGCCAGTGCTGCCGGTGCTGCGCTGGTGAGCGAGGGTGAACGAGTGCGCACCGTACGCATAGGTGGCTGCAAGGCTCCAGATGGTGTTGGAGTCGCCGTTCAAGCCTGCGGCTTTTACGTACTTGTTGTTGATATCCGACTTGTAGCCGTTGAAGTCCAGGGTCAGGGACTGGTCGCTGGCGATCGGGAAGACGTAGTTCAAGCCCAGGTAGTGCTTCTTCATCACGTCTTCGTTGTCGGCGGTGTACAGCGAAGCGGTGAAGTTGTCGGTGAACTTGTAGCTGGCACCGAAGACGTTGATCGACTTCAGACCGCCACCATCACGGCGCTCGGCGCTCTTGCGCGCTTCCTGGGTGAAGCGGCCAGCGTTCAGTTCCAGGCCCTGGATCTCTTTGGAGGTGATCAGGGTGCCGGTGAAGCTTTCTGGCAACAGACGTGCATCGTCGTACTGCAGCACTGGCAGTGCTGGCATCTGGTCACCGTACTTCAGCACGGTGTTGGAAATGCGGAATTTCACTGCAGCACCACCACGGGCCAGGTTGTGCGGCGAGCTGGCGTTGCCTTCGGCATTGGTGGTTTCGTGCGGTTTGAAGAAGTCGACGCCGCCACCACCGTTGTGGCCTTTGCCGCCATCCAGGCGCACGGCGTACAGGCCGAATGCGTCGACACCGACGCCAACGGTGCCCTGGGTGAAGCCGGAGGAGAAGTTGGCGATGAACGCCTGGCCCCATTCGATCTGGTCGTCGGTGCCATGCTTCTTGTCACGGTTGATGTAGGCGTTGCGCAGAAGGACGTTGGCGTGGCTGTCCTCGATGAAACCCTTGCTGTCAGCCTGGTCATTGGCCTGAGCCTGGGTCGCGGCGATCATCGCCAGGGCGACCAGGCTGGTCCTGGTTTTCAACATGTTGTTTTCCTTATTTCTTAATCAAAAACGCGCTGCAATATGACGCCGGGAACCAACGCCCCTTCGTAGGTTCGACGCTATGCGGATCCAGCCGGGCGGGCCAACCGGTAAGTTCACGGCGGCCCTTGGCAGCAGCCTGGCCAATACCATGGCCAGCAGGCGTTGGCCGAATCCTAGCCGCGCGAGATTACAAATGTCAAAAAGTCGTGAAATGCAGGTTGATATAACCAAGAAATTCGGCGTATCCGGTGCATTTTCATGCAGGTTTGCGCTATCAGCGGGCAATTTATCTTGTGTAGGAAATTGCCTTTTGATCAAACGGACAATTTCCTGTGCGCAGGCAAAGCGTGGCCGCAGAGACTGTTACAAACAGATACATATGTAAAGACAACCCTTTACAAATACCCAAGCAAGAGCAAATAGCAAGCATTACCATTCGCACCTTATTTTCAACTGCCCGGTCTGAATGTGCCCATGCTTGTACCCTGCCGCCTTTCACCCCTGACGCTCGGCCTGTCGCTGCTTTTCAGCGCCAGCCTGGCCAGTGCCGCCACCACCACGCTGCCGGAGTCGTCGGTTACCGCCGACAGCGAGCGCGAGAAGGACAACCCGCGGGTCAAGGAGGTGAGCACCGCAACCCGCACTTCGACGCCTGTGCGTTATGTGCCGCAGGCCATCGATACGGTGAAAACCGCCAATGTGCTGGACTACGGCAGCAACACACTGGGCAAGGCACTGGAGGGCATCCCAAACGTCAGCAGCAGCGCCGACACCCGTTTTGACAGCGTACGCATCCGCGGCTTCGAGGCCAGCAACGACTTCTACCTGGACGGTATCCGCGACGACAGCCAGTACATCCGCGACTTGCACAACATCGAGCGGGTCGAGGTGTTGAAGGGGCCGGCAGCGGTGCTGTATGGCCGTGGTAGCCAGGGCGGCATCGTCAACAGGGTCAGCAAGGCAGCGGAGCCGGGTCGCCGCTCGACCATCGAAGCACAGGCCGGCAGCGAAGACCTGCGCAGCCTGTATGCCGACCTCAGCGCCGACCCCAGCGACACGGTCAGCCTGCGCCTGAACATGGGCAACCAGGACAACAACAGCTTCCGCGATGGTATCGACGGCAGCCGCCAACTGTTCGCCCCGTCGATCAGCTGGCAGATCACCCCCGACCTGAACTGGCTGGTGCAGTATGAATACAGCCGCTACAACCGCACGCCCGACCGTGGCATTCCTGGGGTCAATGGTCGCCCCGCCGACGTCAGCCGCGGCACCACCTACGGCGACCAGCGCGACTACATCGATGATCGCGCCCAGTCGCTGCGTTCGCGGCTGAACTACCAGCTGAACGAAACCTGGCAACTGCGCCACACCCTGGGCCTGTTCAAACTCGACAGCGAGTTCGACAACACCTATGTCACGGGCTACGACGCCGGCACCAATACCTTGACCCGCCAACGCTGGCAGCAGGACCTGAACACCCGCAACCTGTTCAACAACCTGGAGGCCGAGGGCGACTTCGACACCTTGGGCCTTGAACACAAGCTGCTGCTGGGCCTGGAGTTCGGCAACCAGCGGCGCGACCCGTTGCTGTACAGCGCTGGCAGACAGGACCTGCCAGGCCTGGGCAAACCCAGCCAGCCGCACAATGGTGCGTTGGCGGTATCGAGCAACAACCACACCGTGGTCGACAGCCGCGGGGTTTATCTGCAGGACCAGATTCGCCTGAACGATCAGTGGCAGGTTCTCGCCGGCGTGCGCTTTGACCAGTTCGAAGTGGAAACCACCAACAAGGATGGCTTGCGCGAACCGCAGGACAGCAACAGCACCAGCCCACGCCTGGGCGTGGTCTACACGCCATGGCGCGACCATTCGTTCTACGCCTCGTGGAGCAAAACTTTCTCACCGGTGGGTGGCGGCTTGATCGGCATCACCCCAGGGGCACAGGGCAACACCAATAAAACCGACCCGGAAGAGACCCGGCAGAAAGAAATAGGCGTAAAGAGCGACTGGTTGGACCAGCGCCTGACCACCACCCTGGCCATCTACGAGCTGGAACTTTACAACCGCCGCACCCGCGACCCAAACGACCCGAACATCATCTTGCTCAGCGGCATGCAGCGTTCACGCGGCATCGAGCTGACGGCCACCGGCAACATCGTCGGCAACTGGTATGTACGCGGCGGCATTGGCCTGCAGGATGCGATCATCGTCAAGGACAATAACGGCCAGGAAGGCAACCGCATCAATGACGTGGCCAAGCGCAATGGCAGCCTGTTCGTGACCTGGAAGCCAGAATTGGGGTGGTACGCCGAGACCGGGCTGACACTGGTGGGCGAACGTTATGCGGACAACCAGAACACCACGGTATTGCCAGGGTATGGCCGTTGGGATGCACTGGCGGGGTATCGGACCCATGACTGGGATGTGCGGGCGGCATTGAGCAACATTGCTGACAAGACCTACTACAGCTCGGCGACCAGTGCGGCGCAGATCCAGGTGGGCGATCCGCGTAGCCTTGTGGTGACGGGTAGCTACAGTTTCTGATTTTAAGTTGCCTGTACCTGCCTCTTCGCGAGCATGCCCGCGGAGAGGCAGGTACAGGTGCAATCGATCAGTGCCACACCGCCATCAGCGCCTGCATCTCTGCTTCACTGATCAACCCTTGGGGGTATCGCCCGGCAAGCAGACGTCGTGGGTCGGTCGTCCTGACCCTGATGCTTCCATGGTGTTTCAACCACTTCGCCACAAACCTGAGCGATTGGCGATCAACTGCCGATGGGCGCAAAGCCGACTCACTTGCTGCATTCATGTCCACACGTACTCCCTGGCCCGTGAGTGGCTAATTTACGTAGGTATTGTTACAGATCCAAGGCGCGGCCTGGCCGTGCCATCTCGCTATCTGTTTGAAAAACAATACAAAACGTATGCCAGCTCGGCCTCCGGGCGTCGCTCGCGCAAAAAAGAGGCCCGTCATGTGACGGGCCTCTTTATCCATTATGCGCTCAGCGCTTGACCGGCGCTGGCTGCTGTTGGGTCAGGCAGTGAATGTTGCCGCCACCCAAGAGCAGCTCGCGGCCCGGGATCATCACCACCTCATGGTCGGGGAAGATCCTTGCCAGGATCGCTCTGGCTTCAGCATCTGCCGGGTCGTCGAAGCTTGGGGCAATGATGCCACCGTTGACGATCAGGAAGTTCACATACGAACCCGCCAGGCGCACCGACGGGTCACGCTCCTGGCTGCCGGCGACCTGGTCGACACCGGCGCACTCTTCGGCAGTGGCGAACAGCGGGCCCGGGATCGGCATCTTGTGCACGATGAACTCGCGGCCCTTGGCGTCGCGGGTGTTCTTCAACACGTCCATGGCTGCGTGGCAGCGCGCGTAATTGGGGTCGTTGGAATCATCGGTCCAGGCCAGTAACACTTCGCCCGGGCGCACGTAACAGCAGAAGTTGTCGACGTGGCCGTCGGTTTCGTCGTTGTACAAGCCGTCGGGCAGCCACACCACGGTGTCGACTGCCAAGTGGTCGCGCAGCACCGCTTCGATCTGCTCGCGGCTCAGGTGAGGGTTGCGGTTGCGGTTGAGCAGGCATTCCTCAGTGGTGATCACGGTGCCTTCGCCGTCTACGTGGATCGAACCACCTTCCAGCACAAAACCTTCGGTCTGGTAGCGCTGGCAGCGCTCCATTTCCAGCACCTTGGCGGCCAGTTCCTCGTCGCGGTTCCAGGGTGCGTACAGGCCGCCATCAAAGCCGCCCCAGGCATTGAAGCCCCAATCTACACCGCGTACTTCGCCATGGTCGTTGATGACGAAGGTCGGACCGGTGTCACGCACCCAGGCATCGTCGTTGCTGATTTCAACCACACGAATGTTCGGCTGGTCGAGTTGGCGTCGAGCGTTTTCGTACTGGCCGGCGGAGGCTGCGACGGTCACAGGTTCGAAACGGGCAATGGCCTTGGCCAGGGTTACGTGGGCAGCCTGCGCCGGCTTGCCGCCCAGGCGCCAGTTGTCCGGGCGCTCCGGCCAGACCATCCATACCTGAGTTTGTGGAGCCCACTCGGCGGGCATGTGGAAACCATCGGCACGGGGCGTGGAGTTGAGGGTTTTCATGGGTGACCTCTGTGATGGCCCTGAGCCGGGTGAGCTGGGGCGTTTTTCAATTTATAACCGATATATATCGATATTTGAAGCCTGAAAATCGAAGAATTCCGCGCAATTCAGCGAATTTAAATCGATAACAATCGGCAAACGTCAGCGCTGGTCTGGTGAAAGGAGCGGCCTGCTGTCTACCATAGCCACACCTTATGCATCCTGTTACAGCTACGCGCGGAAATTTCCGGCAAGGCCGACTAGGGTCAATACTTGAGCGACGGGCCAGCGAGCCGCTATGAACATCACCCCTACAGCAATCCCTGAAGTACTGATCATCGAGCCAAAGGTGTTCGCTGACAGCCGTGGTTTTTTCTTCGAGGCATTCAACGCCCGTGAGTTCTCACAGCAAACCGGCGTGAACGTGGAGTTCGTCCAGGACAACCACTCGCGTTCCATCAAGGGCGTGCTCCGCGGGCTGCACTACCAGGTGGCAAACACCCAGGGCAAACTGGTGCGCGTGGTACACGGGGAAATCCGCGATATCGCCGTGGACGTGCGCAAAAGCTCGCCAACATTCGGCAAATGGGTCGCGGTGCACCTGTCGGCCGACAACCATCGCCAGCTGTGGATTCCACCTGGCTTCGCCCACGGTTTTGCAGTGATGAGTGAATCGGCCGAGTTCCTCTACAAGACCACCGACTACTACAACCCTGACGCCGACCGCTGCATCCGCTGGGACGACCCGCAACTGGACATCGACTGGGGGCTGCAGCAGCCACCGCTGTTATCGGACAAGGACAAGGTAGGCCTGCCATTGGCAGAGGCGGAACTGCTGCCTTAACTAGCGCATAATTGCGTCAGACTTTTCTGGCGCATTTACGTGATGATTGCAAAACCCACGCCCCCACGCCGTCCCCGCTGGCGCAGCCTGGCCCTGCTGGCGCTGAGCCTGGCCCCATTGTTGTGGCCCCTGCATCACTTGGCCGAGCGCTATTACCAGGAAAAGCTGGCCTCGCAGAACCGCCAGACCCTCGACCTGTATGTCGCCAACTTGCTCGGTACCCTGCACCGCTACGAGACCTTGCCGCAAATTCTCGGCGACCTGCCGGCGCTGCGTGATGTACTGGCCGATCCTTTCCGCCTGGAAGCGGTGACCAACGCCAACCGCCTGCTCAAGGACATCGTGCAACAGACCGGTGCCGAGGTGATGTACCTGATGGACATCAGCGGCAACACCTTGGCCGCCTCGAACTGGGACAAGCACGACACCTTCGTCGGCAGAAACTTCGCCTTCCGCCCCTACTTCAACGAAGCCATGGCCGGCCACCTGGGCCGCTTCTTCGGCCAGGGCACCACCTCGGCCAAACGTGGCTACTTCTTTGCCGCGGCCGTGCGGGACCGCGAGCGGATCGTCGGCGTGCTGGTGGTCAAAGTCGATCTCGACCACACCGAAACCCTGTGGGGCCGTACGCCCGAGCAGCTGTTGCTGACCGATCACAATGGCGTGGTCATCCTGACTTCGCGGCCCGACTGGCGCTTCCGTGCTACCCGCACGCTGACCGACGCCGAGCGCCAGGCCATCATCGCCATCCAGCCCTATCCGACCCAGGCCCCACAGCCGCTGGTTCTCAACCCGCAGGCCTGGATCACCCAGACCCGCGACATCAAGGAAACCGGCTGGCAAGTCAGCATCCTCGCCCCGCGCACGCTGGTTGATCGCTCGGTGCAGACGGTCATGGCCATCGGTGCCGGTACGCTGCTTGTACTGATGTTGTTGGCCGGCCTGGTGATGCAACGGCGACGCCATTACATCGACCGCATCGACTTCGAAGCCCGCGGCCGCCAGGAACTGGAAAAGCGCGTGGCCGAACGTACCGCCGACCTTGAAGGCCTGAACACCCGCCTGAAAAATGCCGTGCTGGAGCGCGAAAACGCTCAGCAGGAGGCCGTGCGCGCGCAGGACGAACTGGTGCAGGCCGGCAAGCTGTCGGTTCTCGGCACCATGTCGGCCAGTATCAGCCATGAGTTGAACCAGCCCCTGGCCGCCATCCGCAGCTACGCGGAAAACGCCGAAATCCTGCTCGACCACCAACGTACCGAAGACGCCCGCGGCAACCTCAAGCTGATCGGCGAGCTGACCGGGCGTATGGCCTCGATCATTGCCCACCTGCGCGCCTTCGCCCGTCGTGACCGCCATGCCCCGGAGAGCGTGGCCCTGCAGCCGGCCCTGGACGATGCCCTGGCGCTGCTGGCCAAGCGCCGCCGGGCGATGGCCGTAGAGCTGATCCGCGACCTGCCGGAAGCCACCTTGTGGGTACAGGCCGGCGAGACCCGCCTGCGCCAGGTGCTAGGCAACCTGCTGGCCAATGCCCTCGACGCCCTGACTGAAAAAGCCAACCCGCGTCGCCTGTGGCTAAGTGCCGAGCAGCGTGATGACTGCGTCTACCTGTACATCCGTGACAACGGCCCCGGTTTCAGCCGCCAGGCCCTGGAGCACGCCAAGGAGCCGTTCTTCACAACCAAGACCCGTACCCAGGGCCTGGGCCTGGGCCTGGCCATCTGTGAAAGCCTGATGCGCGCCCTGGGCGGTGAACTGCTGCTGGCCAACCACCCGGAAGGTGGCGCAATGCTGACCCTCCAGCTGCGTGTGGCCGCGTCTGGCGCTACTTTGCCCAATTCGGAGGACCCCTCGGCATGACCACCGAGACACTGATCGACAGCCGAGCCCAGGTCATCCTGGTGGACGATGACCCCCACCTGCGCCAAGCCTTGAGCCAGACCCTGGACCTGGCTGGGCTCAAGGTAGTCGCCCTGGCCGAAGCTCAAGGCCTGGCCGAGCGTATCGAGGCCGACTGGCCCGGCGTGGTGGTCAGCGACATCCGCATGCCGGGCATCGATGGCCTGCAGTTGCTGGAACAACTGCACGGCCGTGACAGCGAGCTGCCGGTGCTGCTGATTACCGGCCATGGCGATGTGCCGCTGGCGGTGCAGGCGATGCGCGCCGGGGCTTATGACTTCCTGGAGAAACCCTTTGCCACAGACGCCCTGCTCGACAGCGTACGCCGTGCCTTGGCCTTGCGCCGGCTGGTGCTGGACAACCGTAGCCTGCGTCTGGCACTGAGCGACCGCCAGCAACTGGCAACCCGTCTGGTCGGCCATTCACCGGCCATGCTGCGCCTTCGCGAGCAGATCGGTGCCTTGGCCGGCACCCGCGCCGATGTGTTGATTCTGGGCGAGACCGGCGCCGGCAAAGAGGTGGTGGCTCGCGCCCTGCACGACCTGTCCAGCCGCAGCGAAGGGCCATTCGTGGCGATCAACGCCGGCGCGCTGGCCGAATCGGTGGTCGAAAGCGAACTGTTCGGCCACGAGCCCGGGGCGTTCACCGGCGCGCAGAAGCGCCGTATCGGCAAGTTCGAATTTGCCAACGGCGGCACGCTGTTCCTCGACGAAATCGAGAGCATGAGCCTGGATGTGCAGGTGAAGTTGCTGCGCATGCTGCAGGAGCGGGTGGTCGAACGACTGGGTGGCAACCAGTTGATCCCGCTCGATATCCGCATCATTGCCGCCACCAAGGAAGACCTGCGTCAGTCTGCCGACCAAGGGCGATTCCGCGCGGACCTGTATTACCGCCTGAACGTCGCGCCGCTGCGTATTCCGCCACTGCGCGAACGCGGGGACGACATACTGGTGCTGTTCCAGCATTTCGCCGATGCTGCCAGCCAACGCCATGGTCTGTCGCCGCATGCGCTGCAGCCAGCGCAACGCGCCCTGCTGCTGCGTCATGACTGGCCAGGTAATGTCCGCGAGCTACAGAACGCCGCCGAGCGTTTCGCCCTTGGCCTGGAACTGGCACTGGATAGCCAGGCCCCCTCGGCAGCAGCACCGGCAGCACCCATGCTGAGCGGCAACCTCAGCGAGCAGGTCGAGCAGTTCGAACGCTCGCTGATCGCTGCTGAACTGGCCCAGCCACATGGCTCCATGCGGAGCCTGGCCGAAGCACTGGGTATCCCCCGCAAAACCCTGCATGACAAGCTGCGCAAGCACGGCTTGAACTTCGACGGCGGCAGCGGCGGGCATGACGATCAAGAGGACAACCGTTAATGAGCACCGATAGCCAGTACCTGCAGTCCGTACTGCACAGCGACATCCCCCTGACCCGCCAGATGGGCCTGGAAGTGATCGATTGGCAGCAGCACACCCTGCGCCTGCAACTGCCGCTGGCGGCCAACGTCAACCACAAAAGCACCATGTTCGGCGGCAGCCTGTACTGCGCAGCAGTGCTGGTGGGTTGGGGCTGGCTGCACCTGCGCCTGCGTGAACGGGGGATCGATGACGGGCATATCGTCATCCAGGAAGGGCAGATCAGCTACCCGTTGCCGGTTACCGGTGCGGCGGTGGCGCGTTGTGCAGCGCCCGACGAAAAGACCTGGGAGCGATTCCTGGCCATGTACCAGCGTCGTGGGCGGGCGCGGTTGACGTTGGAGACAACGGTGAGCAATGACGGCAGTGACGAGCCGGCGGTGAGGTTCAGCGGCCAGTACGTCCTGCACCGCTAGCCCAGCAGCCGCTGAAAGCAACTGCGCTGCACAAAACCCAAAGGCTGGCGTAAAACCTGTGGGAGCGGGCAGGCCCGCTCCCACAGGGTAGGGTGAGAGTCCGTCAAATCAGGTTCAGGAAGGACTGGCGCCATGCAGCATTGGCGGGCAATGCCAGGAAGTACGGGTTAAGCAACGACTCGCGCGGCGGATACCGGAATGGCAAGCCATCCAGCCCGATCACCTCGCCGCAGGCCCCTTCCACCACGCCTTGCGCCGCTGCAGTATCCCACTGCGAAGTCGGCGCCAGGCGCGGATAACAATCGGCGCTGCCCTCGGCCAACAGGCAGAACTTCAACGAGCTGCCGATATTGGCCAGCTCCAGCTCTCCCACCGCAGCCCCAAGCCCGGACAACAGGGCTTCCTGTTCCGCGCTGGAATGCCGACGGCTGGCAACCACGGTAAAACGCTCGCCCTCCGGGGGGGCGTTGCGAACCTGGATCGGTTGGGCTGCCTCGCCGGCATCTGCACGCCAGGCCCCCATGCCGCGCCCACCGAAGTAGCAGCGTCCATTGGTCGGCATCGACACCACACCAAACACCACGTCGCCGTTCTCGACCAGGGCGATGTTGACCGTGAATTCTTCACTGCCGGCAATGAACTCCTTGGTGCCATCCAGCGGGTCGACCAGCCACCAGCGGCTCCAGCTTTGGCGCTCGGCCAGTGAAATATTGCAGTCCTCTTCGGACAGCACCGGAATGTGCGGTGCCAGCGCCACCAGGCCATCGGCAATTACCCGGTGCGCGGCCAGGTCGGCGGCGGTAACCGGCGAATCGTCGGCCTTGCTGGTTACCGCGATATCGGCGCGCCAGAATGGCAGGATTGCCTCGCCCGCCGTCAGCGCCAGCTTGACCACTTCGTGCATCAGTTGCAGGTCGTTCATAGCTCCAGCAGCCCCCGCTGAATCAGCAGGTCACGCGCCAGGTACAGCGCCGCCAAGGCGCGACCCTCGGTGAACTGCGGATGCATGGCCAAGGCCGACAACTCACGCAGGTTGACCTTGTCGACCCGCATCGGCTCGGGCTCATCGCCTTCCAGACGCTCTTCATACAGGTCGCTGGCCAGCACCACCTGAATCTTCTGGCTCATGTAGCCCGGCGAAAGCGACAGTTCCGTCAGGTGCTCCAGCTGGCGTGCGCCAAAACCGGCTTCTTCCTTGAGCTCCCGGTCGGCTGCCGCCAGCACGTCTTCGCCCGGTTCGATCAGGCCCTTGGGCAACGAAAGCTCGTATTCATCGGTGCCGCCGCAGTATTCCTCCACCAGCACGGCGTGCTCGGCATCGAGCATGGCCACGATCATCACCGCGCCGTAGCCGTTACCCCGGCCCACCAGGCGTTCATAGGTGCGCTCGGCGCCATTGCTGAAGCGCAACTGTACGGCTTCGACGCGGAACAGGCGGCTGCTGGCGACAATCTCGCGGCTGAGTACGGTGGGTTTCTGGCGCATGGGGCGGCTCCTTGGCGTGAACGGGTTACTATACCGTGGCTTGCCGACTGATCGAGAGTTTCCCATGCCTGTTCTTCCCTGGTCTGCCATCGATACCGTCCTGCTGGACATGGATGGCACTCTGCTCGACCTGCATTACGATAACCGCTTCTGGCTGGAGCACCTGCCTCAGCGCTATGCCGAACTGCACGGTGTAAGCCGGGCCATGGCGGAAATGGAGCTGCAACCGCTGTTCGAACGCAATGCCGGCACATTGAACTGGTACTGCCTGGACTTCTGGAGCCGCGAGCTTCGCCTGCCCATTCGCGAGCTGAAACGGGAAATTGCCGACCTGATTGCCCTGCGCCCGGATGCCGATACCTTCCTGGCGGCGATTCGCCAGGCCGGCAAGCGTGTCGTGATGATCACCAATGCCCACCGAGACTCGCTGTCGCTGAAGCTGGAACGGGTGGAGCTGGCACCGTACTTCGAGCGGCTGATCAGCTCGCACGACTATGGTTACCCGAAGGAAAGCCCGCAGTTCTGGGATGCCTTGCAGGCGGATATCGGCTTCGAGCCGGAGCGCAGCCTGTTCATCGACGACACGCTGGCGATTCTGCGCAGTGCACGGCGGTTTGGTGTGGGGCATCTGTTGGCGGTGCGCCAGCCCGATAGCCAGGCACAACCACGAGATACCGAAGAATTTGCAGCGGTCGTGGATTACCGGGCGTTACTGGAAGGCCTGTGAGGCCCCATTCGCGAGCATGCCCGCGAAGAGGCCGGTACAGACTTTAGCGATCAGTCAGGAATACGCAGCACCTGCCCCGGATAGATCTTGTCCGGGTGCTTGAGCATCGGCTTGTTGGCCTCGAAAATCTTGTTGTACTGGCCGGCATTGCCATACACGACCATGGCAATGGCTGAAAGAGTGTCGCCCGATTTCACAGTGACGAACCTTGCCGCCTGGACTATCGGCCCGGTCACGGTGATCTGGTCCTCGACACTGGCCACGCCACTGATATTGCCCGCCGCCAGAATGATCTTCTCCTTCTCTTCCTGGCTGGCCACTTCACCCTTGAGGATGATCTTGTCTCCTTCTACAGTGGCGCTAATGTTCGGGTTGCCCAAGCCGACATCTTCCACGTGTTTCTTAAGCTGCTCTTCGGCATTGGCGTTGCCAGGGGTCAGCAGGTCGATCAACTTCTCGCCGGCTTCCTTCACGAAACTGAACAGGCTCATTGCGCTCTCCTTGTTGACGAAACCTCGGACACAGGAGTCTAGGCCAGCTTTACCACTCCCGCCCGGTGCGACCAATCGACGCGGTCTATCAAGGCATAGACCCTAGCGATTAGACGCCGCCGGCCCGCACGCCTAGGCTTGTGCTATCAGAAAGCCGCCGGTATTCAGCGCCCCGATGAACAGCAAGCCTCCGGTCTGCGCGGCCTCATCACCCTTGTCCATGCCCGCCGCCAGCAACACCTACGATTACGTCCAGCTCAGCGACGCCAAACGCGACAGCACCCCGCTGGCCGAGGAAGTGGCCCTGGCCATTGTCTATAACGGCCTCAACCAGGCGGTAATGCTGGTCAGCCCTACCGATCTGGAAGACTTCGCCGTCGGTTTCAGCGTCGGCAGCGGCATTGTCGAAGGCACCGCAGAAATCTACGACCTCAAGCTCTCCGGCGGCGGTTCGGCAATGTACGCCGACCTGGAAATTTCCAGCCGAGCGTTCTGGAACCTGAAAAACCAGCGCCGCCAACTGGCCGGCACCAGTGGTTGCGGCCTGTGTGGTGTCGAAGCCCTGGAGCAGGCGCTGCCGGACCTGGCCGTGTTGCCGGGTGCGCCCCTGCCCCCGGCCCAGTGGCTGGTCGGCCTGCGCGAGCGCATCGACGCCTTCCAGCCACTGGGCCAGCATTGCGGCGCCGTGCATGCAGCACTGTTCATGGACCGCCAAGGCGAACTGCTGCTCGGCCGCGAAGACATCGGCCGGCACAACGCCCTCGACAAACTGATCGGTGCCCTGCTGCGACAGCGCATCGACAGCCAGGGCGGCCTGGCGATTGTCACCAGCCGCTGCAGCCTGGAGCTGATCCAGAAGGTACTGCGTGCCGGCATCCAGACCCTGGTCAGCCTGTCAGCGCCCACCGGCCTTGCCCTGCAATGGGCGCGCAAACACAACCTCAACCTTATCCACTTGCCCAAGCACAGCGCACCGCGGGTCTACAGCCCAGCGGCGGAGTCGTAACAGTCGTGACCTCGTACCAACCTCTTCCGGACAACACCCCAGCCTCCCCCCCTCGCTACAAGCCCTACCACGGCCCCGCCGGCGGTTGGGGCGCGCTGCGTAGCGTGGCCAAGGCCTGGGTCGGCAGCGATAACGCGCTGAAGAACATTCGCGCCCTGCTCAAGACCAACCAGAACGGCGGTTTCGACTGCCCCGGCTGCGCCTGGGGCGATTCGCCGGAAAGCGGCATGGTCAAGTTCTGCGAGAACGGCGCCAAGGCGGTGAACTGGGAAGCTACCAAGCGCCGTGTCGATGCTGCCTTTTTTGCCCGTTACAGTGTCACCTCGCTGCTGCAGCAGAGCGACTACTGGCTGGAGTACCAAGGGCGTCTGACCGAACCGATGGTCTACGACGCACCAAGCGACCGTTACCTGCCGATCAGCTGGGATGCCGCCTTCGCCCTGATCGCCCGCGAGCTGAACAAGCTGGCCAACCCTGACCAGGCCGAGTTCTATACCTCAGGACGAGCCAGCAACGAAGCGGCGTACCTGTACCAACTGTTCGTGCGCGCCTACGGCACCAACAACTTCCCTGACTGCTCGAACATGTGCCATGAGGCCAGCGGGGTGGCATTGGGGCAAAGCGTCGGGGTCGGCAAGGGTACTGTCACCTTCGACGACTTCGAGCACGCCGATTCCATTTTTGTCTGGGGCCAGAACCCCGGCACCAACCACCCGCGCATGCTCGACCCACTGCGCGATGCGGTAAAACGTGGCGCCCAGGTGGTGTGCATCAACCCGCTCAAGGAGCGTGGTCTGGAGCGCTTCCAGCACCCCCAGAACCCACTGGAAATGCTGACCAACAGTGACCGTCCGACCAACACCGCCTTCTTCCGCCCGGCCCTGGGTGGCGACATGGCGATGTTGCGCGGCATGGCCAAGTTCGTCCTGCAATGGGAACGCGAAGCCCAGGCCAACGGTGAACCGGCCGTGTTCGATCACGCCTTCATCGCCGAACATGGCCATGGCGTCGATGAATACCTGGCCGTGGTGGACGCCACGCCGTGGTCGCACATCCAGGCACAGTCCGGACTGACCTTGGCCGACATCGAACTGGCCGCGCGCATGTACTGCCGGGGCAAGCGGGTGATCATGTGCTGGGCGATGGGCATCACCCAACACCGTCATTCGGTGCCGACCATTCAGGAAATCGTCAACCTGCAGATGCTGCGCGGCAACATCGGCGCGCCCGGTGCCGGTCTGTGCCCGGTGCGTGGCCACAGCAACGTGCAGGGTGACCGCACCATGGGCATCAACGAGCGCCCGCCAGAGGCACTGCTGGATGCCATCGAAAAGCGCTTTGGCTTCCCCGTGCCACGGCGCAATGGCCATAACACCGTCGAAGCCATCCACGCGATGCTCGATGGCCGGGCCAAGGTTTTCATCGGCCTGGGCGGCAACTTCGCCCAAGCCACACCCGACACCGAGCGTACCGCCCAGGCGCTGCGCAACTGCGAGCTGACCGTGCACATCAGCACCAAGCTCAACCGTAGCCACCTGGTCCATGGCAAGCAGGCACTGATCCTGCCGTGCCTGGGCCGCACCGACATCGACCTGCAGGCCGACGGGCCACAGGCAGTCACGGTGGAAGACTCGTTCAGCATGGTCCACGCCTCCAACGGTCAGCTCAAGCCGCTGTCGACGCAAATGCGCTCGGAGCCTGCGGTGATCGCCGGCATCGCCGCCGCCACGCTGGGCAAACAACCGGTGGACTGGCACTGGCTGGTGGCCGACTACGACCGTATCCGCGACCTGATCGGCGATACCATTGCCGGTTTCAGCGGCTTCAACCAGCGCCTGCGTCATCCGGGGGGCTTCCATCTGGGCAACAGCGCGGCCAGCCGCGAATGGGCGACCAGCACCGGCCGCGCCAACTTCAAGGCCAACCTGCTGCCCGACACGCTGCTTGACGAACGCGTACGCGCCAGCGGCCAGTTGCCAGACCTGATCATGCAGTCGATGCGCTCGCACGATCAGTACAACACCACAATCTATGGCCTGGACGACCGCTACCGCGGCGTGCGCGGCCAGCGCGAGGTGCTGTTCGCCAACGAAGCCGACATCATCCGCCTGGGCTTCCAGCCGGGGCAGAAGGTCGACATCGTTTCGTTGTGGGGGGATGGGCATGAGCGCCGGGTGCAAGGCTTTACCCTGCTGGCCTTCGACATCCCTGCCGGGCAGGCGGCAGCGTATTACCCGGAGGTGAACCCGCTGGTGCCGCTGGAGAGCATTGGCGTTGGTAGCCATACGCCAACATCGAAGTTCATTGCCATCAAACTGGAGCGAGCGCGGGACGACGGGCGCATCCTGTAAAAATGAAAAAAGCCCTGTTCCGTGGCGGCTCAGGGCTTTGTCATAACAGTCTGGGACAGCCTAAAAACGATAAAGTTTCATAGTAAATACAGCAAGTTAGAGAATTGTGTACAACTCGTGTTACTCGTCGGATTTCCGTTGCCAGCCACGCCTCTTAGCCTCAAATTCGCCTCGTCATCCCTATGAGGCTCTCTTGATGAAGAAGTACTCCTCGATTCTGTTGTTGTCTTTCAGCTTGCTCAGCGGCGTTGCCATGGCAGGCGGCACCACCGAGGCCGGCATTGGCGGCGCACTGGGTGGGGTACTGGGCTCTGTCGTGGGCAACTCCATCGGTGGCAGCACCGGCGGCGCCATTGGTGCCGGTCTGGGCGGTGCGGCAGGTGGCGCTCTGGGCGCAGACAAACGCCAGCGTGGTGAAGCCGCTATCGGCGGCGCGCTGGGCGCCGCAGGTGGTAACGTGGTCGGTCGCTCCGTGGGCGGCACCACGGGTAGCTACATTGGTGCGGCAGCCGGCGGTGGTGCCGGTGGTGCGCTGGGTAACTACCTGGGCAAAGAGGCCGACAAAGACGATTACCGCGATGGCCGCCGCTATCGTCGCGGTTACGACGACGACCGTCGTCACTGGGACCGTGGCCGCCACTACGGCCACCGCAAGCACAAGCGCCACTGGCGCGACTAACGCCTGGGGCCCTGCCCCGGCAACAAAACCCCGCCCCTGCCAGCGGGGTTTTTTATGCCTGTCGCTCCAGCACAAGGCCGGACAGGATCACCTGCAGCGCCTCTGGCAACGCTACAGGCCGGCCACTGGCGCGCTCGATGAACACCTGCACCACCGTACCTGCCGCGCACGCGTCCGGCTCGCCCGGACGGTACAGCGCCAGCCGGTACTCTACCGTGCTGCCCGCCAGACGCGTCACTCCCAACCCCACCTCCAGCAAATCCGGGAAGCCCGGCAGAGCATAGAAATCCGCAGCCGAACTGACCACGAAGGCGGCCAGTTCACCGTGTCGCAGGTCCAGTTCCGCCTGCTCGACGAGAAACGCCTGTATCGCGGTTTCGAAGAAGCCGTGCACCGTTGCACCGGCGATGTGGCCGTTCAGGTCGTTGTCCTGGGGGCGGGTAAGGATCGGGTGAAAGTGGGAGAAGGCAGTGCGCTGAGGGGCTTCGGTCATCTGGCTGGCTCTTGTCTTCGCAATGGATGCTGACAGTGAAACAGAAAAACCAGACTTTCGCTGCCTATGCGGGCCCCTTCGCGGGCAAGCCCGCTCCTGCAACGGCCTGCGCCCACCACCGATCAGTGTGTAGGAGCGGGTTTACCCGCGAATACGATGGCGGCTGCGACGGTGAACCACGGGTGGAAATTGGCCAGCAGGTCCGCCCCTTTCGCGGGCAAGCCCGCCCCCACAAAAAAGCCGCCCCTGGGGGCGGCTTTCTCGTTGCGGCTGAGCTCGGCTTACAGCTGCGGGCCAGCGGCCTTGATGGCGTCGGAAACTTCGAACTTCTTGAAGTTTTCGATGAACAGCTTGGCCAGACCTTTGGCAGCCTCGTCGTAGGCCGCTTTGTCAGCCCAGTTGGTGCGCGGGTTGAGCAGTTCGGCTTCAACGCCCGGAACAGCCTTCGGCACGTCCAGGTTGATGATGTCCAGGTGCTCGGTTTCGGCACCGACCAGTGCGCCGCTCTGGATTGCAGCGATCACGGCACGGGTAGTGGGGATGCTGAAGCGCTTGCCAACGCCGTAACCACCACCCGTCCAGCCGGTGTTGACCAGGTAGACCTTGGAGTTGAAGCCGTTGATACGCTTGATCAGCAGTTCGGCGTACTCGCCAGCCGGACGCGGGAAGAACGGTGCGCCGAAGCAGGTGGAGAAGGTCGACTTGATGCCGCCGCCCGAACCCATTTCAGTGGAACCGACCAGCGCAGTGTAGCCGGACAGGAAGTGGTAGGCCGCCTGCTCGTTGTTCAGGATCGAAACCGGAGGCAGAACACCGGTCAGGTCGCAGGTGAGGAAGATCACTGCATTAGGCTCGCCGCCCAGGTTCGCTTCCGAACGCTTGGCAACGTGCTCCAGCGGGTAGGCCGCACGGCTGTTCTGGGTCAGGCTGACATCGGTGTAGTCGGCGTGCTTGTTGGCGTCGAGAACGACGTTTTCCAGTACTGCGCCGTGCTTGATGGCTTTCCAGATGACCGGCTCGTTCTTCTCGGACAGGTCGATGCACTTGGCGTAGCAGCCGCCTTCCATGTTGAAGACAACGCCTTCGCCCCAACCGTGCTCGTCGTCACCGATCAGGTAACGGCTTTCGTCTGCCGAAAGGGTGGTCTTGCCAGTGCCCGACAGGCCGAAGAACAGGGTCACATCGCCTTCTTCGCCGATGTTGGCCGCGCAGTGCATAGGCAGTACGTCGACAGCCGGCAGCAGGAAGTTTTGCACCGAGAACATGGCTTTCTTCATTTCACCGGCGTAGCGCATGCCAGCGATCAGCACTTTCTTCTGGGCGAAGTTGATGATCACGCAACCGTCGGAGTTGGTGCCGTCACGCTCAGGTTCGCACACGAAGTTGGCAACGTTGAGGACCTGCCACTGGTCGCGGCCAGCCGGGTTGAACTGCTCCGGGTTGATGAACAGGCAACGACCGAACAGGTTCTGCCAGGCAGTCTGGGTGGTCATCTTCACCGGCAGGTAGTGCTCGGCTGCAGCCCCTACGTGAACATAGGAAACGAAGTGATCCTGGGCGTTGTTGAACGCCTCGACGCGAGCCCACAGGGCATCGAACTTGTCAGCCGGGAACTTGCGGTTGATCGGGCCCCAGGAAATGGCGTCCTGGGTGGAAGGTTCTTCGACGATGAAACGGTCAGCCGGCGAACGGCCGGTACGGTGACCAGTCTCCACGACCAGTGCGCCAGTATCGGCTAGTACGCCTTCACCGCGTTGCAGCGCTTCTTTTACCAGCTCATCGACGCTCAGGTCGGTGTACACGGTGTTGTTGGCTTGCGTCATGAGATACCCCATCCGGCCCGAGGCCGAGTGCTCCAAACGTTTTGTAGTTGTCTTGAAAAAACTACTACAGCGAAAAAAGTGGCCGGATTATGCCAGAAACGCCCAAAAAAAGTAGGCCCCTCCTGTCAGAACTGCGCTTTTGCGCAATTCGACAGGAGATTATCCTGAGCTTTAACGTTTCAGTGACGAGTTTCTGAGGCCACGTCAGTACCGCCACCCGCAAACAGTTGCGCCACATCGCTGGCATCGAAGAAGTAGCGCTCGTTGCAGAACTGGCAATCGATCTCCACCGTCCCGCCACACTCTTCCACCAGCGCCTTGGCGTCGTGTTCGCCCAGACTGACCAACGCATTGCCGGAGCGTTCCCGCGAACAGCTGCAATTGAAGCGCAGTGGCTGAATATCGAACAGGCGCACGGCATCTTCGTGGTACAGGCGGTGCAGCAGGGTTTCGTTGCCCTCTGTCCACTCTTCCGGCTTGAGCGTCTTGGCCAGGGCCACTACGTGCTGCCAGCTGTCTTCGCGCTCTTCATCATCCGGCTGGCGATCACGCGGCAGTTGCTGCAGCAATAGCCCACGGGCCTTGCCGCCTTCGGCATTGAGCCAGAAACGGGTATTGAGCTGCTGCGACTGGACGAAGTAGTTGGTGAAACATTCCGACAGGTTGGCGCCATCGAGGTCGACGGTCCCCTGGTAGCGCTGGCCCTTGACCGGGTCGATGGTCAGGGTCAGGTGGCCGTCGGGCATCAGCTGCGACAGGGTGGCACCCGCCGGAATCTGGTCCGCTTCGTAGCGGGCCATGCCGCGGATCTCGCGGTCGCTGGAACATTCCACCATCAGCAGCGGAATCGGCCCAGCCGAACGCGCCTGCAGAATCAGCAGGCCATCGAACTTCATCGCACCCACCAGCAAGGCGGTGGCGGCCATCAACTCGCCGAGCAGCACCTTGACCGGCTGGGGGTACTCATGACGCGCCAACACTGCGGCGTAGCTGTCATCGAGAGACACCCACTCGCCGCGCACATCGCGCTCGTCGAAGATGAAACGTTGGGTGAAATCGGTATCAGGCAATTCGCTCATAGGTTTTGGCTATCTGAAAATGATGACAAAATGGTTACAAGGGTTGTCGCGAACCTGCGAGAGCCCATGACAGAGCGCTCACACGGCGCTCCGATTTCTGTTTGCAATAGAGGTATTTTATGGACAATCGACCACTGTTCCAAGCAAGGTGGTCCTGGGGGCCACTGGCAGCCTGTACGCTGCTTCCCATCGCTCTACTGTGTTTCTGGTTATGGCCCATTGGCCAGATCCTGTGCCTGACTTTCGACGAGTGGCTGTTCCGCAGCCTGAACGCACCACTGGCAGACAATACTGCCTGGCGTAATATCTGGGCACTTGGCAGCCTGCGCCCGTTCGATATCGTCGTCGGTCTGATCCTGCTGGCTGTGCTCATTCGCGGTGACTGGGTGTTCAAGGCCGCTCAGGTTCGCCAGGCATTTTTCGGCTTTCTGGTCACGCTACTCCTCTTAGTGGTGATTCGCGCGCTGTTTTCCAAGTGGGTGGATGCAGCCGGGTGGCAGCACAAGAGCCCATCGATGATCTTCGACGACGTCGTGCACCTGAGTGACTATTACCCGAATCTGGAGGCTGCCTGGGAACTGAAGGACCGTTCCAGCAAGAGTTTCCCGGGTGATCACGCCTCGGTGCTGTTGGTCTGGGCGCTGTTCATGAGCGTGTTCAGCCGCGGCCTTTTGCAGTACCTGGTTGTCTGGGGGTTGGCGCTGCTGTTCATGCTTCCGCGCCTGGTAGCCGGTGCCCACTGGGGGCAGGACGACTACATCGGCGGCTTGCTGATGGCGGTGCTGGCGTTGGGCTGGAGCTACTACACGCCGCTGGCGGCCAAAGGCAGCGAGGCGTTGATGCGCTGGACAGCGCCGTTGTTCAAGCTGTTGTCCACGCTACCGCTGGTCGGGCGAATGGCGGTGTTCCGTTAGATGCCTGGGGCTGCACGGCAGCCCCATTCAATCGTAACTTCCATGCAACTGGTGGATCTGCCGCCGCTGCTTCTTGGTCGGCCGGCCATCGGTGGTCACGCCCATGGCCCCGGCCTTACGCATCTCAGCGGCCTGTTCACGGCGACGCACACTTTCTTCGGTTTCCTCGTACAACGCCTGCGCCTCCGGGGCACCACGACGCACCATCGACAGCGCCTTCACCACCACGGTGCGCTCATCGAACCCGGTACGCAGTACGAACTCGTCGCCCACCCGCGGCTCCTTGCCCGGCTTGCAACGCTCACCCCGGCAATGCACCTTGCCACTCTCGATCGCCGCCTTGGCCAGCGCTCGGGTCTTGTAGAAGCGCGCCGCCCATAGCCATTTGTCCAGGCGAACCTTGTCGTCGTCTTCGGCTTTTTGTGCCATCCCGTTACCTCGGATTCTGTCTTTCATCGAACTGTACTACCTTCACATACGGATGCAAAAAGTCCCCGCCGTGCTTAAAGTTCACCACCTCATTCGCAGGGTGCGCTTCGTGAAGACATTTGACCATTTGACTGTGATCGGCCTGCGCGAGTGGGTCGCCCTGCCTGACCTCGGCGTGGCCGGGCTGCGCGCCAAGATCGACACCGGTGCCAGCACATCGAGCCTGCATGCCACCGAGGTGGAACCTTTCGAGCGCGACGGCCAGCCCTGGGTTCGCTTCACTGCGCACCTGGGCTCGGTGGTGCAGTTGCGTCACCGCCGCTGCGAGGCACCGCTGGTGACCATGAAGACCATCAAGAGCTCCAACGGCCACGCCCAGACCCGCTATGTCATCCGCACGTCACTGGCGCTGGGTGATGGTGTATGGGAGGTGGAGTTCACCCTGGCCTGCCGCAAGAGCATGCGCTACCGCCTGTTGCTTGGTTCCAAGGCTCTGATACACGGCCAACTGGTGGTCAACCCCGGCCTGAAATACGTACAAGACAAACCGGCCTTCCCGGCCACCCTTTCCCCTGTCACAGGTGCTGCATGAAGATCGCTGTGCTGTCGCGCAATCCGCGTCTGTATTCCACCCGCCGCCTGGTCGAAGCCGGTACCCAGCGTGGCCACGAAATGGTGGTGATCGATACCCTGCGGGCCTACATGAACATTGCCAGCCACAAGCCGCAGATCCACTACCGTGGCAAGCCGCTGGAAGGCTTCGATGCGGTGATCCCGCGCATAGGTGCTTCGGTTACGTTCTATGGCTGCGCGGTGCTGCGCCAGTTCGAAATGATGGGCGTATACCCGCTCAACGAGTCGGTCGCCATTGCCCGCTCGCGCGACAAGCTGCGCTCGTTGCAGCTGTTGTCGCGGCGCGGCATCGGCCTGCCGATCACCGGTTTCGCCCACTCGCCGGACGACATCCCCGACCTGATCCAGATGGTCAACGGTGCCCCGCTGGTGATCAAGGTGCTGGAAGGCACCCAGGGCATCGGCGTGGTGCTGTGCGAAACCCCCCAGGCGGCCGAGTCGGTGATCGAAGCATTCATGGGCCTCAAGCAGGACATCATGGTTCAGGAGTACATCAAGGAAGCCGGTGGTGCAGATATTCGATGCTTCGTGGTAGGCGATAAAGTAATTGCCTCAATGAAGCGTCAGGCCAAGCCGGGCGAGTTCCGCTCCAACCTGCACCGAGGTGG
This sequence comes from Pseudomonas sp. FYR_5, assembly GCF_043106315.1. Lineage (NCBI taxonomy): Bacteria > Pseudomonadati > Pseudomonadota > Gammaproteobacteria > Pseudomonadales > Pseudomonadaceae > Pseudomonas > Pseudomonas sp. FYR_5. The sequence goes on from NZ_JBICMK010000088.1 coordinate 176,896, forward strand.
CGTCGCCAGCCTGATAAAAATCACCCCTGAAGAACGCATTACCGCAATTCGGGCGGCCAAGGTGATGGGGTTGAGCGTGGCGGGCGTGGACATCCTGCGCTCCAACCACGGGCCGTTGGTGATGGAGGTAAACTCGTCACCGGGGCTGGAGGGCATTGAAGTCACCACGGGCAAGAACGTGGCCGGGATGATCATCGAGCATCTGGAGAAGAATGGCGGGCCCAATCAGACCCGGACCAAGGGCAAAGGCTGATTCAGCCTGTACCGGCCTCTTCGCGGCTGAAGCCCCACAGGTACTGCACAACCCCTGTAGCGGCTTCAGTCACGAAGAGGCCAGTGAGCCTCACACAGCATTACGCGGCAGCAGCAGCCCCAGCGGCAACCTGACCCGCGCCTCGATCCCGCCGCCAGACCGGTTACGCAACTCCACATTCCCGCCATGTTGCGCAGCAATCCGCTTGACGATCGCCAGCCCCAGCCCGGTGCCCTTGCCACCCCGCGCCCGGTCACCGCGAATGAACGGGTTGAAGATGGTTTCCAGCTCCGACTCGTCAATACCGGCACCGCGGTCCAGCACGCTGAGCACCACATACGGCGCACTCTCATCCCCCGACACATAGGCAGCCACCTCGACCCCCTTGCCAGCATGGTGCAGGGCGTTGCCGATCAGGTTGCCCAGCATGCGCTTGAGCGAAACCCGGCGCAGCGGGAACGGTGGAATCGGCTCCAGGCACAGGCGCACGCGCTCTTCCGGCTGGTTGTAAGGAGCCACCACCTCGCGCACCAGGTCAGCAAGGTCGACCTCTTCCACTGGCTCGTCACGGCCATCGCGGATGAAGGCCAGGAACTGGTCGAGAATCGCGTCCATGTCCTCGATATCGCGAACCATGTCATCGCTCAGCTCGTTGTCGCTGTTCAGCAACGACAGCGACAGGCGCAGCCGTGTCAGTGGTGTGCGCAAGTCGTGGGAAACCCCGGCCAGCATCAGCTCGCGCTCACGCCCGGCCTGCTCGACATCCTCGGCCATCTGGTTGAACGCCTTGTACACCTCGGTCATCTCGCTGGGGGTATCGCTGATCGGCAGGCGCACACTGCGCCCCTGGCCAAGCTGGCGGGCGGCGAACACCAGGCGTTTGAGCGGCTGGTTCAACTGGCGCACAAAAATCCACGCCGAGGCGGTGGACAACAAACCAATGGCCAGGAACCAGCCCAGCACGTTCCAGATCTTCTGCCCGCGCAAGGGGTGCGGGTACAGCGGCACCTTCAGCCAACCTGGGCCAAGGCTTGGCGCATTGACCCACAACGCCGGAGGCGCATGAATGCGCAACCGCACCTCGGTGTCTTCACCCAACTCGGCCTGCATCTGCCGTTGGTAGATTTCACTGTAAGGCCAATGCTGCTCACCTTCGGGCACACCCGAGCCGGTCACCCGGATAAGGCCTGCCGCCTCGGCGATCTTGTCGCGGTTTTCTTCGTCGGCGGCCCAATAGGCGCGCAAGGTCAGCGCTACACCATGGCTGTACTGACGGTCGACCAGCACGTCCTCGTTCATCAGCAGGTAGACCAGGGTCAGCGCCTTGGAGAACAGAACGACGATCAACACCAGCCACAGGGTGCGGGCGAAGAAACTTTGCGGAAACCAGAGCGGTGTTTTCATCGACGTCCAGGCATCATTTTCCGGCGTTTCCGTCCGGTACGAACACGTAGCCCACGCCCCAGACAGTCTGGATGTAACGCGGCTTGGACGGGTCCGGCTCGATCATGCGACGCAGGCGCGAGATCTGCACGTCGATGGAACGTTCCAGCGCATCCCATTCGCGGCCGCGCGCCAGGTTCATCAGTTTGTCGCGGGTCAACGGCTCGCGGGCGTGCATCACCAAGGCCTTGAGCACAGCGAACTCACCAGTGGTAAGCATGTGCACTTCGTCGCCACGCTTGAGCTCGCGGGTAGCCAGCGACAGTTCATAGTCGCCGAACGTGACCGATTCATCTTCGCTGCCCGGCGCTCCCGGCACGCTCGGCGCCTGGCGGCGCAGCACCGCCTTGACCCGGGCCATCAACTCGTCCGGGTTGAACGGTTTGCCCAGGTAGTCGTCGGCGCCCAGCTCCAGGCCCTTGATGCGGCTGAGCTCGTCGCCCTTGGCGGTCAGCATGATGATCGGGATCTGGTTGTTCTGCTGGCGCAGTCGCTTGCACGCGGACAGGCCGTCCTCACCCGGCAACATCAGGTCGAGCACCACCAGGTTGAACACCTCGCGCTGCAGCAGACGGTCCATCTGCTCGGTGTTGGGCACTGCACGGGCACGGTAGCCCTTGCTGGTGAAGAAACGTTCCAGCAGGCTGCTCAGCCCCGGATCGTCGTCGACGATGAGAATCTTGTCACCTTCAGTGGTGTTTGGCGTGCCGGTCATGAATAACTCCTCTGATATCGCCGCGCATTATGGCGTAGCCATTGCTGCACGTTGCGTGAGCATTGTTAGCAGATTTTTCCCCCGGCGCCAGTTCCGGCTGGCCGGGCGCCATCACCGCAAGCCGTTTGCGATGGGTATAATGCGCGGCTTTCATCCAGCGCCGCCGGGCAAAAAGCCCACAGGCGACCCCCGTATTCACAAATGTCAGGTGGTTTACATGGACAGCATCAACAGCCGTATCGCCGAGGAACTGGGCGTACGCCCACAGCAGGTCGAGGCGGCCGTGAGCCTGTTGGACGAAGGCTCGACCGTGCCCTTCATCGCCCGCTACCGCAAGGAAGTGACCGGTAGCCTTGACGACACTCAGTTGCGCCACCTGGAAGAGCGCTTGCGTTATCTGCGCGAACTCGACGAGCGCCGCGCCAGCATCCTTTCCAGCATCGAGGAACAGGGCAAGCTGACCCCGGAACTGGCCCGCGAGATCAAGCTGGCCGACACCAAGACCCGCCTGGAAGACCTGTACCTGCCCTACAAGCAGAAACGCCGCACCAAGGGCCAGATCGCCCTGGAAGCCGGCCTTGGGGAACTGGCCGATGGCCTGTTCAACGACCCGGCCCTGGCCCCGGAAAGCGAAGCCGCACGCTTCGTCAACGCCGAGAAGGGCGTGACCGACGTCAAGGCCGCGCTGGAGGGCGCCAAGTACATCCTGATGGAGCGTTTTGCCGAAGACGCCGCCCTGCTCGATAAACTGCGCAGCTACCTCAAGCAGGAAGCCGTGCTCAGCGCCCGCGTCGTGGCCGGCAAGGAAGAAGAAGGCGCCAAGTTCCGCGACTATTTCGCTCATGACGAGCTGCTGCGTACTGCGCCGTCGCACCGCGCCCTGGCGATCTTCCGCGGGCGCAACGAAGGCGTGTTGAGCGTCTCGCTGAAGGTCGGCGAGGAACTGCCCGGCACGCTGCACCCGTGCGAGCTGATGATCGGCAACCATGTCGGTATCGAAAACCGCAGCCGACCGGCCGACAAGTGGCTGGGTGAAGTGGTGCGCTGGACCTGGAAGGTCAAGCTGTACACCCACCTGGAAACCGACCTGTTCGGCGAACTGCGCGACAATGCCGAAGGCGAGGCGATCAACGTGTTCGCCCACAACCTGCACGACCTGCTGCTGGCCGCCCCGGCCGGCCCGCGCGCTACCCTGGGCTTCGACCCGGGCCTGCGCACCGGCTGCAAGATCGCCGTGGTCGATGCAACCGGCAAGCTGCTGGACCACACCACGGTCTATCCGCACGCGCCGAAGAACGACTGGGACCGCACCATTTCCATCATGGCCGCACTGTGCGCCAAACACTCGGTGGAACTGATCGCCATCGGCAACGGCACCGCCAGCCGCGAAAGCGACAAGCTGGTGGCCGAGCTGGTCAAGAAATATCCAGCCTTGAAAATCACCAAGATCATGGTCTCCGAAGCCGGTGCTTCGGTGTACTCGGCATCGGAACTGGCCGCCCGCGAGTTCCCGGACCTGGACGTGTCGATCCGCGGCGCCGTGTCGATCGCCCGCCGCCTGCAGGATCCGCTGGCCGAACTGGTGAAAATCGATCCGAAATCCATCGGTGTCGGCCAGTATCAGCACGACGTCTCCCAGCTGAAGCTGGCACGTGGCCTGGACGCGGTGGTCGAGGACTGTGTGAACGCCGTGGGCGTGGACGTGAACACCGCTTCGGTGGCGCTGCTGACGCGCATCTCCGGCCTCAATGCCACGCTGGCACAGAACATCGTCGCCCACCGCGATGCCAATGGTCCGTTTGCCACCCGCGCAGCGCTGAAAAAGGTCAGCCGCCTGGGTGAGAAAACCTTCGAGCAGGCCGCCGGCTTCCTGCGTGTGATGAACGGCGACAACCCGCTGGACGCCTCTGCGGTGCACCCTGAGGCCTACCCGCTGGTGCAGCGCATTGCTGCCGATACCGACCGCGACATCCGTTCGCTGATTGGTGACAGCAGCTTCCTCAAGCGCCTGGACCCGAAAAAGTTCACCGACGAAACCTTCGGCCTGCCAACCGTCACCGACATCCTGCAAGAGCTGGACAAGCCCGGCCGCGACCCACGTCCGGAGTTCAAGACCGCCACCTTCCAGGACGGCGTCGAAGACCTCAAGGACCTGGAACCGGGCATGATCCTCGAAGGCGTGGTGACCAACGTTACCAACTTCGGTGCCTTCGTCGACATCGGTGTGCACCAGGACGGCCTGGTGCATATCTCGGCGCTGTCGGAGAAGTTCGTCAAAGACCCGCGTGAAGCGGTCAAGGCCGGCGATGTGGTCAAGGTGAAGGTCATGGAAGTGGACATCCCGCGCAAACGCGTCGGCCTGTCCATGCGCATGAGCGACACCCCGGGCGAGAAGGTCGAAGGCAATCGCGGTGGCAACCGTGGCAATGGCGGCAATCGCCAGCAGCAGGCACCGCGTCAGCGCGAAACCGCCACTGCCGCCCCGGCCAACAACGCCATGGCAGCCCTGTTCGCCAACGCAAAGCAGTTGAAGAAGAAGTAATGGACGTACCACGTGAATACGTCGAAAGCGCCTTCAGCCAGCTTCTGGGCTGCCGCCTGCAACACCTGGACACCGGTGTTGCCGAGGTAGCCCTGGCGCTCGAGCCACATTTGCGCAACCGTGGCCAGAAGCTGCACGGCGGGGCGATCTTCAGCCTGGTGGATATCGCCATGGGCCTGGCCTGCTCGGCCAGCCATGGCTTTGACCAGCAAAGCGTCACCATCGAGTGCAAGATCAACTACATGCGTGCCGTCAGCGACGGCGAAGTGCTGTGTACCGCCCGCGTGCTGCACGCCGGGCGGCGCACGCTGGTGGTCGACGCCGACGTAGTCCAGGGCGACAAGCTGGTGGCCAAAGCGCAAGGAACCTTCGCGGTTCTCTAGCTCACCAAGCAATATCTGCGGTATTTTCAGCAGTGCGCTGGCACTGCTGGAACCGCGTAAACCAGGCGACAACGCCAGTTCCTTTCTTCCTACCCTTGTAGACCGTTATCTCTACCCCCATATTGGGGCGACTGACGCGTGAAGGAATACATCTTGAGCGACCTCCTCAACCGCCGCCTGAGCCTGCTCGGCGCCAATCTCCCCCTGCTCAAGCAGTGCCTGCACGGTATTGAGCGCGAATGCCTGCGCGTGACCGACGAAGGTCGCCTGGCCCAGACCCCGCATCCGGAAGCACTGGGATCGGCGCTGACCAACGAGCAGATCACCACCGATTACTCCGAGTCGCTGCTGGAGTTCATCACCCCGGCGCTGGCCGACCCGGCCAAGGTGCTCGAAAGCCTCGAGGAGACCCACCGTTTCGTCTACAGCAAGCTGGGCGACGAATACCTGTGGAGCCCGTCGATGCCATGCACACTGCCGGCCGAGGAGGACATCCCGATCGCCGAATACGGTAGCTCGAACATCGGCAAGCTCAAACACGTCTACCGCAAAGGCCTGGCCCTGCGTTATGGCCGCACCATGCAGTGCATCGCCGGTATTCATTACAACTTCTCGCTGCCCGAAGCGCTTTGGCCATTGCTGCGCGAGGACGAAGGCAATACGGAAAATGACCGCGACTACCAGTCGTCGGCCTACATCGCGCTGATTCGTAACTTCCGCCGCTACAGCTGGCTGCTGATGTACCTGTTCGGCGCCTCGCCGGCACTGGACAAAGGCTTCCTGCGTGGCCGCCCGCACCAGCTCGAGGAGCTGGATGCCGAAACCCTGTTCCTGCCCTACGCCACCAGCCTGCGCATGAGCGACCTGGGCTACCAGAGCAACGCCCAGGCCGGCCTCACGCCCTGCTACAACAACCTGGCCAGCTACACCGACAGCCTGCGCAAGGCCGTTGGCACGCCCTACCCGCCGTACGTTGAAGTCGGCACGCATGTGGATGGCGAGTGGGTTCAGCTGAACACCAACATTCTGCAGATCGAAAACGAGTACTACTCGAACATTCGCCCCAAGCGGGTCACCTACTCCGGCGAACGGCCGATCCAGGCCCTGACTTCACGCGGTGTGCAGTATGTGGAAGTGCGTTGCCTGGACATCAACCCGTTCCTGCCGGTCGGCATCGACCTGACCGAGGCACGCTTCCTCGACGCATTCCTGCTGTTCTGCGCGCTGGAAGACAGCCCGCAACTGGACAACGGTGAGTGCGGCCAGTGCACCAGCAACTTCCTGACCGTGGTCAAGGAAGGTCGTCGTCCGGGCCTGGAGTTGCACCGCAATGGTCAGCCAATCAGCCTGAAGGACTGGGCCAGCGAGCTGATCGAGCGTATCCGCCAGTTGGCCAACCTGCTCGACCAGGCGCAAGGCTCTGATGAGCACGCCAAGGCCCTGGATGCCCAGCAGGCCAAGGTCGACGACACCTCACTGACCCCGTCTGCCCAGGTGCTGGCACGCATGACCGAGCATGACGAGAGCTTCGTCCAGTTCTCGCTGCGCCAGAGCCGTGTGCACGCCGAGACTTTCCGCGAGCAACCACTGAGCAACGAAAAACAGCGGGCATTCGAGACGCTGGCCCGCGAGTCGCTCGCCAGGCAGTCCGAGCTGGAGCAGGAAGAAGTCGGTGACTTCGACCTGTTCGTCGGCGCCTACCAGGCCAGCATCCTGGCAATCAGCAGTTGATGAACCGCACCACCACCCCGCGCAAACCGCGCGCCAGCAGCCAGGCCAGGATCGAGGCGATCCTGGCGGCTGCGCGTGAGCTGTTGGCCGAGCAAGGGGTGGCGGCACTTTCTATCTACAGCGTGGCCGAGCGGGCGCAGATTCCACCGTCGTCGGTGTATCACTTCTTCGCCAGCGTGCCGGCCTTGCTGGAGGCGCTGACTGCGGATGTACACCGGGCGTTTCGCGAAGCCCTGAGCGCACCGATCGACAGCAGCGCGTTCAGCACCTGGCACGAGCTGTCACGGCTGATCGAAGAACGCATGCTTGATATCTATAACGAGGATGCGGCAGCGCGGCAGTTGATCCTGGCGCAGCATGGCCTGAGCGAGGTGGTGCAGGCCGACCGGCAGCACGACATGGAACTGGGCGACTTGATGTACAAGTTGTTCGACCAGCATTTTCACCTGCCGGTGATGCCACTGGATGTGGATGTGTTTGCCCTGGGCATGGAATTGAGCGACCGGGTGTATGCGCGGTCAGTGCAGTTGCACGAGGCGATCACCCCGCGCATGGCCGAGGAAGGCAAGCGGGTGTTCGAGGCGTATCTGGGGTTGTATCTGCCGCCGTATCTGGCCAAGCGTTCCAGCTGAGAAATTTGGGGCCGCTTGACGGCCCCATTATCGAGCAGCCGCATCACAGCTTGGCAATAGACACTTCAGTCGACTTTACGAAGGCAATCACTTCGCTGCCAACCTGTAACTCCAGCTCTTTTACCGAGCGGGTGGTGATGACCGAAGTCACGATACCCGAGGCAGTCTGCACGTCGATTTCCGACAGTACCGGGCCTTCGAGAATTTCTTTCACAGTACCTTTGAACTGGTTGCGAACGTTGATGGCTTTGATAGTCATGGTTTGCTTCCTTTTGGCTTCCGGGATTCAGTGCGCCCAACGCAGTTGCGTGGGCAGAGGGGCTACAGGGTCCGGCTCGGGCGCAGTGCCCGGGGCGGACAGCACACGGTTGAGCACTTCGCTTTCCAGCGCGGCCAGGCGGTGTGAACCACGCGCCCGAGGCCGTGCCAGGTCAACAGTGAGGTCGAGCCCGACCTCGCCGTCCTCGATCAGGATCACCCGGTCAGCCACGGCAACCGCCTCGCTGACATCGTGGGTGACCAGCAGCACCGTGAAGCCGTGCTGACGCCACAGGCGTTCGATCAGTTGCTGCATCTCGATACGGGTCAATGCATCCAGCGCACCCAGTGGCTCGTCCAGCAACAGCAGGCGGGGCTGGTGAATCAAGGCTCGGGCCAAGGCCACGCGCTGCTTCTGGCCACCCGAGAGCGCTGCCGGCCATTCGTTGGCGCGGTCGGCCAGGCCAACCGCCTCCAAGGCCTCCAGCGCACGCGAGCGCCAGTCGCCAGACAGCCCAAGGCCAACGTTGTCGATCACCCTCCTCCACGGCAGCAGCCGCGCGTCCTGGAACATCAGGCGGGTTTCTTCACGGGCCTCTTCCAGCGGCGCGGCACCAGCCAGCAACTGACCAGCGGTGGGCTGGTCCAGCCCGGCCAGCAGCCGCAGCAAGGTGCTCTTGCCGCAGCCGCTGCGGCCGACGATAGCCACGAACTGGCCGGCCGGGATGTGCAGGTCGAGGCCCTTTAACACGTCGCGCTGGCCAAAGGCCTTGCGCAGGCCCTTGGAGGCCAGCGGGATGCCACGCAGCAGGCGTGGCGGCTGTTCCTTGAACACGGTCATGCGCCCTCCTTCCTGGCAACTTGATAGGCCGGGTGCCAGCGCAGCCAGGTACGCTCCAGGCCTCGGGCGGCAAGGTCGGCAAACTTGCCGAGCACGGCGTACAGGACGATGGCCAGCACGACCACGTCGGTCTGAAGAAATTCGCGAGCATTCATGGCCAGGTAGCCGATGCCTGCGTTGGCCGAAATGGTTTCGGCAACAATCAGCGTCAGCCACATGAAGCCCAGGGCAAAACGCACACCCACCAGGATCGAAGGCAGCGCCCCAGGCAGGATCACCTGGCGGAACAGGCCGAAGCCGGACAAGCCATAGCTGCGCGCCATTTCCACCAACGCTGGGTCAACGTTGCGAATGCCGTGGTAGGTGTTCAGATAGATCGGAAACAGCGTGCCCAGCGCGACCAGGAAGATCTTTGCCGACTCGTCGATACCGAACCACAGGATCACCAGCGGGATCAGCGCGAGGTGCGGCACGTTGCGAATCATCTGTACCGAGCTGTCGAGCAGGCGTTCGCCCCAGTTCGACAGGCCAGTGATGAAACCCAGTACCAGGCCGATGCTGCCGCCGATCACAAAGCCCAGGCCTGCACGCCAGCCGCTGATGGCCAGATGGGTCCAGATTTCGCCGCTGCGCACCAGCTCGACGCCAGCGCTTACCACTGCGCTAGGTGCCGGCAGGATACGCGTCGACAGCCAGCCAGCGCTCACGGCCAGCTGCCATATTGCCAACAGCAGCACCGGCAGCGCCCACGGCGCCAGGCGCTGGGTCAGGTTGGAGGAAGTTGCACGACTCATGGCCCGGCCCTCAGCTCTGCGACACGGATTTGGGCAGGATGTCGTTGGCCACCATCTCGCCAAACGGGCTTACGTAGCCACCGGATTTCGGTTGCTCCGGGCGTTGCACATCGAGGTGGGGGAACAGCAGTTCAGCCACCCGATACGACTCTTCCAGGTGTGGATAACCCGAGAAGATGAATGTATCGATCCCCAAGTCGGCATATTCCTTCACCCGCGCCGCCACCGTCGGGCCATCGCCCACCAGCGCGGTGCCAGCCCCGCCACGTACCAGGCCAACGCCCGCCCACAGGTTGGGGCTGACTTCCAGGTTGTCGCGCTTGCCGCCGTGCAGGGCAGCCATGCGTTGCTGGCCCACCGAGTCGAAGCGCGCCAGCGAAGCCTGGGCACGAGAGATGGTGTCATCGTCCAGGTGTGAGATCAGGCGGTCGGCGGCTGCCCAAGCCGCTTCGTTGGTTTCGCGCACGATCACATGCAGGCGAATACCGAAGCGGACTTCGCGCCCCTGAGCAGCTGCTTTTCCGCGCACCTGAGCAACCTTCTCGGCAACGGCTGCCGGTGGCTCGCCCCAGGTCAGGTACAGCTCGACCTGTTCGGCCGCCAAGTCCTGAGCGGCCTCGGACGAGCCGCCGAAATACAGCGGTGGGCGTGGTTGCTGAATTGGCGGGTAGAGCAGCTTGGCGCCCTTTACCTGGATGTGCTTACCGTCGTAATCGACGTTTTCGCCTTCCAGCACCTTGCGCCAGATACGGGTGAACTCGACCGAAGCTTCGTAGCGCGCCTGGTGGTTCAGGTGCAGGCCGTCACCCGCCAGCTCGTCCGGGTCACCACCGGTCACCAGATTGAACAGCGCACGGCCATTGGACAAGCGATCGAGGGTGGCCGCCTGGCGTGCTGCCACGGTGGGCGAAATGATGCCCGGACGCAGCGCTACCAGGAACTTCAGGTGCCGGGTCACGGGGATCAGCGACGCGGCCACCAGCCAGGAGTCCTCGCAGGAGCGCCCGGTCGGGATCAGCACCCCACCAAAACCAAGGCGGTCGGCGGCCTGCGCGATCTGCTGCAGGTAACCGTGATCGACCGCTCGTGCGCCTTCGGAAGTGCCCAGGTACTTGCCGTCACCGTGGGTTGGAAGAAACCAGAAAATGTTAAGGCTCATTGGAGTCGTCTCCTCAAGGGTGGCTCTAGCCGGAGCGGCGCCCCGGCACAGGCAGTCAATCAAGGCGCGCTAGCGACCTTGGCCGGGGGTGTCCAGATCACGTCCTTGATGCTCAGCGGCTTGGGAATAAGCTTCAGCGTCTGGAACGTGTCGGCGATCTTCTGCTGCGCGGCCACCACGTCCGGGGTCAGCGGCGCAGCGCCGTAGCCTTGGCGCTTGACCGAGGTGAGGGTGACGTCGGCAGGCAGGCCGAGCAGCGGGGCGACTTGGTCGGTCACTTCCTGCGGGTTGGCCTGGGACCATTCACCCACGGCGCGCACTTCCTCGATCACGGTGTTGATCACCGCAGGGTGCTGTGTCGCATAGTTGCGGGTGGCGAGGTAGAACTGGTGGTTGTCGACCAGGCCCTTGCCGTCACGCAGGGTGCGCGCTTGCAGCTGCTGCTCGGCGGCGGCCTGGTACGGGTCCCAGATCACCCAGGCATCCACGCTGCCGCGCTCGAAGGCGGCGCGGGCGTCGGCCGGCGGCAGGTAGACAGGCTGGATGTCGCTGTACTTGAGGCCGGCGTCTTCCAGGGCGCGGACCAGCAGGTAGTGCACGTTGGAGCCTTTGTTGAGGACGACCTTTTTACCCTCGAGGTCCTTCACCGCCTGGATGGGCGAGCCCTTGGGCACCAGGATCGCTTCGCTGTGCGGCGCTGGCGGTTCGTAGGCGACATAGAGCAGGTCGGCGCCAGCGGCCTGAGCGAACACAGGCGGGGTCTCGCCGGTTACGCCGAAATCGATGGAGCCGACGTTCAGACCTTCAAGCAGCTGCGGGCCGCCGGGGAATTCGGTCCATTGCACCTGTACTCCCTGCTCGGCCAGGCGCTTCTCCAGCGTGCCCTTGGCCTTGAGCAGCACCAAGGTGCCGTATTTCTGGTAACCGATACGCAGGCTCTCGGCCTGGGCTTGGGTAATGGCGCCGAAGGACACAGCCGCCGCAAACAGGGCGACCAGACCACGACGCAAGAAGACTGTGCGCATGGCGCTCTCCTGTGCGAATGGGGTTCGGGTTGCACCTGCTTGCCTCGTTAACGGGCGAGTAAGGTGGTGAAGCGGGTAATGCCGGTCAGATGCTCCAGCGAGCGCTGATCAGACGTTCGTTCAGTACGCCGGGCGCCACGGGGTTCGGCCGACGGGCCAAGGCCGCGTGAAAGGTTTCCAGCGAGTCCTGCAGGCGCTCTTCCAGCGCCTGCCCCAACTGCGCGGGCTTTGTGCCTTCTGCGTGAGCCACCTGGCTGTCGTCAGCGAAGATCCCTTGCAGGGTCTCTTGTGCCTTGAGTGCCGACAGCACCGGCTTCAATGCGTAGTCCACCGCCAGCAGGTGGGCGATGCTGCCGCCAGTTGCGATCGGCAACACGACCTTGTGGGCCAGTGCGCGTTCGGGCAGCAGGTCGAGCAATGTCTTCAGCGCACCGGCAAACGATGCTTTGTAGACAGGGGTAGAAACGATCAGGCCATCCGCCTGGGCCACCAACTGCTGGAAGTGTTGCACTTGGGGGCTATCGAAACGGGCATGCAACAGGTCTTCGGCGGGGAAGTCACGCACCTGGAAGGTCACCACTTCGACGCCGCGCTCCTGCAGCCACTGGCGCGAACGCTCGAGCAGCACGCCGGAGCGTGAACGGAGACTTGGGCTACCACCGATTGAGACGACCAGCATTGCTGCGCTTCCTTGTGTTCTGTTGGAGGTAACATTAACAGCCGCCTCATATATCTAGAAATCATATTTATTCATTTGTTTATTCCATTATTGTCTTTATCCACGAGGGCCTCTTCGCGGGCGCGCCCGCTCCCACAGGTTTTTTACAGGCATAAAAAAGGGCCGTCGAAACGGCCCGAAAATCCCTGCTTGGCTAAGAGCAATGCAACGAGGATTCCATTAACGATTGGGCTGAGGGGTCAGGCGAAGATAGGGTTTGACCGCCCGGTAACCTTTGGGGAAGCGCTGCTTGATCTCCTCTTCATCCTTAAGCGAAGGCACGATCACCACCTCGTCGCCGTCCTGCCAGTTACCTGGCGTGGCGACCTTGTGGTTGTCGGTCAGCTGCAGCGAGTCGATCACCCGTAAAATTTCATTGAAGTTGCGCCCGGTACTGGCCGGATAGGTGATGGTCAGGCGCACCTTCTTGTTCGGGTCGATGATGAACAGCGAGCGCACGGTCAGGGTGTCGCTGGCGTTCGGGTGGATCAGGTCGTACAGGTCGGACACTTTGCGGTCGGCGTCGGCGATGATCGGGAAGTTGACCACGGTATTCTGTGTTTCGTTGATGTCATCGATCCACTTGTGATGCGAGTCGACCGGGTCCACCGACAGGGCGATGGCCTTGACCCCGCGCTTGGCAAATTCGTCCTTGAGCTTGGCGGTCAGGCCCAACTCGGTGGTGCACACCGGGGTGAAGTCTGCCGGGTGGGAGAACAGCACCCCCCAACTGTTGCCCAGCCACTCGTGGAAGCGGATCTTGCCTTCGCTGGAGTCCTGTTCGAAATCGGGGGCGATATCGCCGAGTTTGAGGCTCATGGGCTGCGGCTCCTTGGCTGGGTTCTGTACCGTAGGGGTTCAATGTGCCTGCAATCGATAAAGAATAAAAGGAATAAATAACAATTTATTTATAACCAAAATACATAATGATCTGCAGGCATAAAAAAGCCTCGCATCAGGCGAGGCTTCTTGTTCAGCTACGGCTTACAGGAAGTTGTAAGTGTAGTTGAAGATCAGGCGGGTCTGGTCCTGGTCAGCCAGCGAGCTGCTGCCGGTGCCACGGTAGACGCCGTGACGCAGGCTGGCGCCCAGGCCCTTGAAGGTGCCGTCCTGGATAACGTAGTCGACCCGGGCGTCACGCTCCCACTCGCTGAAGTGGCCGCCGCCAACGGCGTTTTTGCCATCTTCACCTTTCAGGTAGGAAACCGACGCTTTCAGGCCTGGCACGCCCAGGCGAGAGAAGTCGTAGGCGTACTGACCGAAGGTGGTGTTTTCACCGGCCTTGGCGAACTGGTTGATCATGCTGTCGGTGAACAGGTAGAAGCTGGAGCCGCCGGCCCCTTCCGGACGGTTGTTGCCATCGCGGACCGAGCCCTGGTTCAGCCAGACAAAGCCACCGTCGTCACTGACTTGTTGATGGCCCAACATCAGCGAATGACCACCCAAGGTGTACGTGAACATTGCGGACCAGGTCTTGTTATCGACCTTGCCGTCATTTTTCTCGTAACCGCCATTGTTATTGAAGTTATACGCTCCTGGTCCGCCGTTCTTGCCATCGCTGCTGCTATCGAAGTAGCGCAGGTCGGTTTTGAAGGACTGATCATCAGCAATCTTGAAAACGTGGGTCGCACCCAGGAAGTGCTGTTTGTAGAAGTCCTTCAGGTTCGAGTAGTAGTACTGCAGCGTCAAGTCAGGGGTGAGCTTGTAGTCCAGACCGCCGTAGATGAACTTGTTGCTATCGGCAGTGGCGCCGTTGACCGAAAGGCCGGTACGGTTGCTCGAAGCACGGCCCATGGCGTGAGTCAGCTGGCCAGCATTGATGGTCAGGTTGTCGATTTCCTTCGACTGGATGGTGCCACCCTCGAAGGTTTGAGGCAGCACACGACCGTCGTTGGCGACCAGGATCGGCAGGTTAGGCGCCAGCGCACTACCGTAGTGCACTTCGGTTTTGGAGAAGCGCGCTTTTGCGTTAGCGCCGAAACGAGCCCACTGGTTTACAGAAGAGCCATTGCTGTCGTCTGGCATGAAGCCGCTTTTGTGGTAGCCACGGCCACCATCCAGGTGGATACCCCACAGCGCTTGGGCATCAACACCAAAGCCTACGGTGCCTTGGGTAAAGCCCGAGATGTAGTCGAGCTTGAAGCCCTGGCCCGACTCACGTTGGTCCGGGCGCTCCGCATCAGGTTTTGCGTGATCTTCACGGTTGTTGTTGTCGTAGTACATGGTGCGCGAGCTGAGCGACAGTTTGCTGTCTTCAACGAAACCGGCAGCGCCTGCTTGCTGGGCGAGAACCCCCAGTGCCACGGCCACAGCCAGGCTGGACTTGTACATGTTTTGCTCCTCTACGTTCTAATTTTTGTGTATCTCTGGCGGAGGGGTCTGATGCCCCGCTCACCGGGATGGGCGATTTAGTCCCAAAGCGTGACCATCTAGTCAATCGTTTCTAAACGTTTCGCGACTTTGGTCTAAGACGCCACCTGCACTACAGGATAATGACAATCCTATAAAACCAAAATGACCGTTTTATGAATTTGTAAGATTTTTAAGGAATATGTTAGAAATTTTTACTACCGATCACTATAGAATCGCAACGAATAATAGCCTTTAGCTATAAGCAAACGTTTGCTTATAGCCTGCTGAGTTTCGTTCTTGATTAGCGCGGGAGTGGCTGACCTACGGAGGCGATCCCCTGTAGGCCAGCGGCATTGCGATGTGAAATGCGGGATGGGATGACCGCGACGCACGGCAGTCCTGCAGCATTAACCTGCATGTGCAGCCTTGTGCTGTGAATGGGCCGCAGAGCGGCCCCGTCGGTCTAGCGGACCAAATGCAGGTACTGCATGTGCCGCTCGTACTGGTCGAGGATGTCGTTGATGATCTGCTCTTTGCTGTAGCCCACCAGGTCATAGTTCTGGCTGCCTTCGCTCAGGTGCACCTCCGCCCGGTAATAGCGGCGGTTCTTCAACTCCTGCGTACCCAGCCCCCCCAAGGCGAACGATGGTGTGAAATAGCCACGCATCTGCACCTGGTAAATGAACGGCTGCTCCTCGCCATGGCCAATCTTCAGGCTGACGTTGTCATGGCTAGGGTCGTCCTGGGTAATCAGTGCCAGGCCCTTCTGCTCGAACACTTCACGCACATCGGCAATCGCCGGGCGCACCACATCATCCATGAAGCGGTACACCTCATCACGCGACGGGAAGTGCACCGCCTGGCTCAGGCGATGGCGCCAGCCGCCACGGCCGCGGCGTGACTGGGCAAACGGGGCCAGCGAGTGCATCTGCGCGATCTGCCGTTGCGACTCCAGGTAGAACGCCTTGTGCAGCCCCCACATCATGCACAGCAGAATCAGCGAGAACGGCAGCGAAGTCAGTACCACTGCCGACTTCAGCGAATCGATGCTGCCAGCGAACAACAGCGCACTGGTGATCAGCGCAGTCATCGCCCCCCAGAAGATACGCAGCCAGTTCGGCCCATCCTCATCAGCTCCCCCACCCTTGGCCGACAAGGTCGACAGCACCACGGTACCCGAGTCGGCCGAGGTGACGAAGAACACGAAGCTGATGAACACCGTGGTGGCGATTACCGCCTTGCTCCAGGGGTAAGTTTCCAGCAGCAGGTACAGGCTCATCGACGGGTTATCCAGCGCCGATTGGCCCAGCGCGGTCATGCCGTGGTTGATCACCTGGTCCAGGGCGCTGTTGCCGAAGATAGACATCCACGCCAGGGTAAAGCCCAGCGGGATCAGCAACACGCCAAAGACGAACTCGCGAATGGTGCGGCCCCGGGAAATGCGGGCGATGAACAGGCCCACGAACGGCGCCCAGGCAATCCACCAGGCCCAATAGAACACGGTCCAGCCGCCCAGCCAGCCACGGTTTTCACCATAGGCATACACGTCGAAGCTCTTGCGCGGCAATGCACCCAGGTAGTCGCCCAGGTTCTGGATCAGCGTGTTGAACAGGTGCTGGGTAGGCCCGGCAAACAGCACGAACAGCAGCAGCGCACAGGCCAGGAACAGGTTGATATCGCTCATCACCCGCACGCCCTTCTCCACCCCGGCCACGGCGACGGCCACAGCCGCGCCCATCATCAGGGTGATGAGGATCACCTGCACCCACTGGCTGTGGCTGATGCCGAACAGGTAGTCCAGGCCCGCGTTCAGATGCAGCACCCCAAAGCCCATGTCGGCACCCAGGCCGAACACCGTGGCGATGATGCCGAAGCCGTCCACCGCATAGCCGATCGGGCCGTTGATGCGCTTGCCAATCAACGGGTACAGCGCCGAACGCAAAGCCAGTGGCAGGTTGTGCCGGTAGGCGAAATAGGCCAATGCCATGCCGACGAAGGCAAACACCCCCCAGCCATGCAGGCCCCAGTGCAGGAACAGGATCTGCATCGCCTGGCGCCCGGCCTCGACCGTGCCTGCTTCGCCTTGGGGCGGTTGCAGCATGTGGGTGAGCGGTTCGGAGACACAGAAGAAGAACAGCGTGATGCTGATGCCGGCGGCGAACAGCATGCCGGCCCACGACAGGTAGCTGAACTCGGGTTCGTCGTGGTCGGCACCGAGTTTGATCTTGCCGTAGCCAGACAAGGCGGTGACCACCACGAAGACCAGATACAGCGTCATCGCCAGCATGTAGTACCAGCCGACCGTGTTGGCCGCCCAGTTCTGCGCCGCCAGCAACCAGTCACCTGCGGCTTGCGGGTTGGAGATGACTACCAGGCCAAAGATAAGGATGAAACTCGCCGCAAAGTAGAACACCGGGGGGTTCATGCGGATCTTGCCATTGGCAAGGGAAGGGTTCGGTGCACTCATCGGGCGTGCACCTCGTCGAATGACGTGAGGTTCGGAATGAACGGGTTCAGCAAAGGAATCCTCCTGTTGAACACCGGCAGCGGACCAGCGTTTTTTCATTGAACAAGCGTTCAAGTTAAACATGGATCGGATTTCAATGCGAATTGGGGCGCTGATTGGTGTCGTCCTGCTCCGGCCTTTTCGCGGGTTAGCCCTCCCCTACATTGGTATGTTCTTTGTAGGAGCGGTTTGCCCGCGAAGAGGCCAGCACAGGCAATTGCAATGCGGGATCAGTTCTTGTCCTGGCAATCCAGCTGCAGGTTGGCCTGAGTAATGTTGCTTTCTGCCGGCACACTGCGGGTCAGCCACACATTACCGCCAATGGTCGAACCCTTGCCGATGGTGATGCGCCCCAGCACCGTGGCCCCGGCATAGATCACCACATCATCCTCGACGATCGGGTGCCGTGGCAGGCCTTTGTGCAGAGTCCCCGACTCATCGCTGGGGAAACGCTTGGCGCCCAGGGTCACCGCCTGGTAGATGCGCACGCGCTCGCCGATGATCGCGGTTTCACCAATGACCACACCGGTGCCGTGGTCAATGAAGAAGCTCGGGCCGATCTGCGCGCCCGGGTGAATGTCGATGCCGGTGGCCGAATGCGCCAGCTCAGAGCTGATCCGCGCCAGCAGCGGCAGGCCAGCCTGGTACAGGTGGTGCGCCAGCCGGTGGTGGATGATCGCCAGGATGCCCGGGTAGCACAGCAGCACTTCATCGACGCTGCGCGCCGCCGGGTCACCGTGGTAGGCGGCCAGCACATCGGTGTCGAGCAGTACACGCAGTTCCGGTAGCGCAGCGGCAAAGCCCTGGATCAGGCCCAGCGCACGGGCGTCGACCCCAGCCAGCTCAGCCTTGCTCTGTCGTGCCGCATAGCGAAGTTCAAGACGAGCCTGGGCCAGCAGGGCGGTCAGCGCGGCATCCAGGGTATGACCGACGTAGAAGTCTTCACTTTCTTCGCGCAGGTCGACTGGCCCCAGGCGCATGGGGAACAGCGCGCCGCACAGTTGCTCCAGAATTTGCCGCATCGCTTCGCGCGACGGCAGTTCGCGCCCGCCCTGCTCGCCAATGCTGCGGCCATTGCGGGTGCGCCATTGCTCACGGGCCCCGCGCAGGCCAGTGACAATGCTCTGCAACTGCCAATGCGCGGATGAAGGTTGTTCGCTCACGGTTTTCTCCTGCCGTATAGGCCATCTGATTTTGTCGCCAGGCCCGCGAAAGGACCGAACCTGCCTACATGCAGTCCACTTTACGGCAAATCCAAGGCTTGGAAAAAACAACGCTTTATTCCATCCTGCGCTAAGTCAGGCATAAGCCGCGATGACGGGGTGGGGATCGTCACCTACCCTCAAAGCAGCCAATCCTATAGTCGCCACCTCACTACCTAGACAACACGCGCGGGGCTCTGAAATGTCGAAATTCGCCAAACCGCTACTCAACGCCAGCCTGGCCCTCCTGCTGGGTGCCGGCCTGCTCAGCCAGGCGTTCGCCGGCGAGCAATTGAAGACCATCCAGGAAAAAGGCGTCATCAACGTCGGCCTAGAGGGCACCTACCCGCCATTCAGCTTCCAGGACGAAAACGGCAAACTGACCGGCTTCGAAGTGGAGCTGTCCGAGCTGCTGGCCAAGGAGCTGGGGGTCAAGGCCAAGATCCAGCCGACCAAGTGGGACGGCATCCTTGCCGCGCTGGAATCCAAGCGCCTGGATGTGGTGGTCAATCAGGTGACCATTTCCGAAGAGCGCAAGAAAAAGTACGACTTCTCCGAGCCCTACACTATCTCCGGCATCCAGGCGCTGATCCTGAAGAAGAAAGCCGAGCAGCTGAACATCAAGGGCGCGCAGGACCTGGCCGGCAAAAAGGTCGGCGTAGGCCTTGGCACCAACTACGAGCAGTGGGTGAAAAAGGACGTACCGCAAGCCGATGTGCGCACCTATGAAGACGACCCAAGCAAGTTCGCTGACCTGCGCAACGGCCGTATCGACGCCATTCTGATCGACCGCCTGGCCGCGCTGGAATACGCGCAAAAAGCCAAGGACACCGAACTTGCCGGCGATGCCTTCTCGCGCCTGGAAAGCGGCGTGGCCATGCGCAAGGGTGAGCCGGAACTGTTGGCAGCCATCAACAAGGCCATCGACAAGCTCAAAGCTGATGGCACGCTGGCCAAGCTGTCCGAGAAGTACTTCGGTGCCGATGTCACCAAATGATTGCTGAAAGCCTGCAACTCGTTATCGACTCCGCACCCTTCCTGCTGAAGGGCGCGGGTTATACAGTGCTGCTCAGTGTCGGCGGCATGTTCTTCGGCCTGGTGCTGGGCTTTGCCCTGGCACTGATGCGGCTGTCGAAGATTCTGCCGCTGAACTGGCTGGCGCGGGTCTACGTGTCGTTCTTCCGCGGCACGCCGCTGCTGGTGCAGCTGTTCGTGATCTATTTCGGCATGCCGCAAATCGGCATCGAGCTGGACCCGATCCCCGCTTCACTGATCGGCCTGTCGCTGAACATGGCGGCCTACATCTGCGAGATCCTGCGCGCAGCGATTTCCTCGATCGACCGCGGCCAGTGGGAAGCAGCCGCCAGCATCGGCATGACTCGCGTGCAAGCCATGCGCCGGGCGATCCTGCCACAGGCCCTGCGCACCGCGTTGCCACCGCTGGGCAACAGCTTCATCTCGCTGGTAAAGGACACCGCCCTGGCGGCAACCATCCAGGTGCCCGAGCTGTTCCGCCAAGCCCAGCTGATTACCGCGCGCACGTTCGAAGTGTTCACCATGTACGTGGCGGTCGCGGTCATCTATTGGGTGCTGTGCAGCATCCTTGCGCACTTCCAGAACCGCATGGAAGCGCGGGTCAACCAGCATGACCAGGAGCATTGAGCATGATTGAAGTGAAAGGCCTGACCAAGCGGTTCAAGGGCCAGACCGTGCTCAACGGTATCGACCTGACCGTGCGGCCCGGTGAAGTGGTGGCCATCATCGGCCCCAGTGGCTCGGGTAAAACCACCTTCCTGCGCTGCCTGAACCTGCTGGAAACTCCCGATGCCGGGCAGATCCAGATCGGCGCCATCAGCATCGATGCCAACCGCCCTTTGGGCGGGCAGCAGAGTGCGATTCGCCGTTTGCGCCAGCAGGCCGGGTTCGTGTTCCAGAACTTCAACCTGTTCCCCCACCGCACCGCCCTGGAGAACGTGATCGAGGGACCGGTGATCGTCAAGAAGACGCCTCGCGAGCAGGCCATCGAGCTTGGCCGGCGCCTGCTGGCCAAAGTCGGCCTGGCGGGCAAGGAAGACGCCTACCCACGGCGCCTGTCCGGCGGCCAGCAGCAACGGGTGGCCATCGCCCGTGCCCTGGCCATGGAACCGGAGGTAATCCTGTTCGACGAGCCGACCTCGGCGCTGGACCCGGAGCTGGTCGGTGAAGTATTGGCGACCATCCGCGGCCTGGCCGAGGAAAAGCGCACCATGATCATCGTCACACACGAGATGAGCT
This sequence comes from Pseudomonas sp. FYR_5, assembly GCF_043106315.1. Taxonomy (NCBI): domain Bacteria; kingdom Pseudomonadati; phylum Pseudomonadota; class Gammaproteobacteria; order Pseudomonadales; family Pseudomonadaceae; genus Pseudomonas; species Pseudomonas sp. FYR_5. The sequence continues at coordinate 197,724 of NZ_JBICMK010000088.1, forward strand.
TTGCCCGGGATGTGGCGAACCGGGTGATCTTCTTCGACAAGGGCGTGATCGTGGAGCAGGGCGAGGCCAAGGCCCTGTTTGCGGCGCCAAAGGAAGAGCGTACGCGGCAGTTCCTGCGCAAGTTCCTCGGGACTGCTGCCTCCGAGTAGACCTGTCCCGGCCCTTTCGCGGGTAAACCCGCTCCTACAGTGAATGCACAGATCCTGAGGCATCTGTAGGAGCGGGTTTACCCGCGAAGAGGCCGGCACGCCCGTAACAAATCCCTCCTTCTATAAATATTCCAAAAAGTTAGTTCATAAAATTTTTATAAATCATTAGGGTATATAAACCGGACCACCGGACCAGCACACATCTGTCGCAATCAACTGCAGCGACATCATTATTTTTGTGAGGTCAGGAATGGTCAGGATCACGATCACCCCAGTGCGTAGCGCCAGGGCATTGAGTGCAGCCAAGGAGCGGTACTGATGCCCAGCCAAGCCAACACCCAATTCCATAGCGATCTCGACAGCTCGCCCCCGCTGCTGCCGGCCAAGGTACTGCGCAACGACGCCGAAGCCCTGCAAGCCGCCCGCGAACTGGCCAAGGTCGCCCGCGAACACGCTGCCCGCCGCGACCAGCAACGCAAACTGCCCTGGGCCGAAATCGAACTGTTTACCCGCAGCGGTCTGGGCAGCATCAGCGTACCCAAGGCCTACGGTGGCGCCGACGTGTCGTTCGAAACCGTCGCCGAAGTGTTCCGCCTGATCAGCGCCGCCGACCCCGCCCTGGGGCAGATCCCGCAGAACCAGTTCGGCATGCTGCAGCTGCTGCGCCTGACGGCCAGCGAGGCGCAGCAAGCGCTGATCTTCCGCAGCGTGCTCGACGGCTGGCGCATCGGCAATGCCGGGCCTGAGCGTGACACCAAGGACACCCTCACCCTCAAGGCCCGAATCACGCGCGCCGGAAACAGCTACCGCATAAGTGGCGAGAAGTTCTACTCCACCGGTGCCTTGTTCGCCCATTGGGTGACGGTAAAAGCCCTCGACGACGAAGGCCGCCAGCGCCTGGCATTCGTGCGCCGGGGGAGCCCGGGGTTGCGCATTGTCGATGACTGGTCCGGGTTCGGCCAGCGCACCACCGCCAGCGGTACCGTGCTGCTGGACCAGGTGCCGGTAGACGCGGAACTGGTGATCGACAACTGGCGCCAGCGCGATATCCCCAACACTCAGGGCGCCGCTTCGCAGCTGATCCAGGCGGCGATCGACGCCGGCATCGCCGAAGCAGCTATCGATGATGCGATCACGTTCGTGCGCGAAAAGTCCCGGCCGTGGATTGACGCCAACGTCGACCGTGCCAGTGACGACCCTTATGTAATTGCCGACATCGGCCGCCTGAAACTCGAGCAGCACGCCGCCGAAGCGCTGCTGCGCAAAGCTGCTCGGGTACTCGACGAGGTCAATGCTGCGCCTATCGACGCAGCCAGCGCGGCACGTGCCTCGATTGCGGTGGCGGAAGCCAAGGTGCTGACCACCGAGATTGCCCTGCAGGCCAGCGAAAAGCTGTTCGAGCTGGCCGGCAGCCGCGCCACCCTTGCCGAGTTCAACCTCGACCGCCACTGGCGCAATGCCCGGGTGCACACCCTGCACGACCCGGTGCGCTGGAAGTACCACGCGGTGGGCGCTTACCACCTTAACGGCACCCTGCCTGCACGGCATTCCTGGATCTGATTTGCTGCCTTTGGGGTTGCTGCGCAGCCCTTCGCGGGCTTGCCCGCTGCCACAGGATTGCCACCGCCTGAACTGGCATCACTTTACCTGTGGGAGCGGGCAAGCCGGCGAAGGGCCGCGAAGCGGCCCCCGGAGAACTCCATGACAATCGCTATCATCACCAGCGACGCCCAAGCCCTGGCCGTCGCCGAAGACATCGCCCAGCAACTGCGCCGCGACAGCGCCTTGCGCGACCGCGAGCGCCGCCTGCCGCTCGCCGAACTCGAGCTGTTCACCCGTTCCGGCCTGTGGGCCATCAGCGTGCCCAAAGCCTTCGGCGGTGCCGGCGTGTCCAACGTCACCCTGGCCAAGGTCATCGCCTGTATCGCGCAGGCCGACGGTTCGCTCGGGCAGATTCCGCAGAATCATTTCTACGGTCTGGAAGTGCTGCGGATAAACGGCAGCCCCGAACAGAAACAGCGCCTGTACGCCGAGGTACTGGCCGGCCGCCGTTTCGGCAATGCCCTGGCCGAGCTGGGCACCAAGACCGCCCACGAGCGCACCACCCGCCTGAGCCGTGACGGCGACGGTTTCCGCATCAACGGGCGCAAGTTCTATTCCACAGGCGCCATCTATGCCCAGCGCATTCCAACCTCAGTCGTGGATGAGCAAGGCATCCAGCAGTTGGCTTTCGTCCAGGCCGACAGCCAGGGGCTGCAGGTGATCGACGACTGGAGCGGCTTCGGCCAGCGCACCACCGGCAGCGGTTCGGTGGTGTTCGATAACGTGTACGTCAGCGCAGCCGACGTGGTGCCGTTCCAGAGCGCCTTCGAGCGCCCCACCCCGGTCGGCCCGCTGGCGCAGATCCTCCATGCCGCCATCGACACCGGCATTGCCCGCGCCGCCTATGAAGACGCCCAGCACTTCGTGCGCACCCGCAGCCGTCCGTGGGTCGACTCCGGCCTGGACAACGCCACGGATGACCCGCTGACGCTGAAAAGCTTCGGCCATCTGGCGGTCCGCTTGCATGCGGCCGAAGCCCTGCTGGAGCGTGCAGGCGAATACCTCGACCGCGCCCGCGACGACAGCATTGCCGACAACGTGGCCGCCGCCTCCATTGCCGTGGCCGAAGCACGCGCCATCAGCACCGAAATTTCCCTCACCGCCGGTACCACCCTGTTCGAACTGGGCGGCAGCCAGGCAACATTGGCCGAACACAACCTCGACCGCCACTGGCGCAACGCTCGCGTGCACACCCTGCACGACCCGGTGCGCTGGAAGTACCACGCCATCGGCAACTACTACCTCAACGATGCCAACCCGCCACGCCGGGGGACCATCTGATGGCCAAGCAGATTCTGCTCAATGCCTTCAACATGAACTGCGTCGGACACATCAACCACGGCCTGTGGACCCACCCACGGGACACTTCGACCCAGTACAAGACCCTGGACTACTGGACCAACCTGGCACGCCTGCTGGAGCGCGGTCTGTTCGACGGGCTTTTCATTGCCGACATCGTCGGTACCTACGACATCTACGGCCAGTCACTGGACGTCACCCTCAAGGAGTCGATCCAGCTGCCAGTCAACGACCCGCTGCTGCTGGTGTCCGCCATGGCTGCGGTCACCCGTCACCTGGGTTTTGGCCTTACCGCCAACCTCACCTACGAGGCGCCGTACCTGTTCGCCCGGCGACTTTCCACACTCGACCACCTGAGCAATGGCCGAGTGGGCTGGAACATCGTCACCGGCTACCTCGACAGCGCCGCCCGGGCCATGGGCCTGGCGCAGCAACCGGCGCATGATCGCCGCTACGACCAGGCCGATGAATACCTGCAGGTGTTGTACAAGCTGCTGGAAGGCAGCTGGGCCGATGATGCAGTGGTCGCCGACCGCCAGCATCGCGTCTATGCCACGCCCGACAAGGTGCGCAAGGTTCAGCACCAGGGCGAGTTCTACAAGGTCGAAGGCTACCACCTGTGCGAGCCCTCCCCGCAGCGCACTCCGGTGCTGTTCCAGGCCGGCAGCTCGCAGCGTGGCTTGGCCTTCGCCGGCAACCATGCCGAATGCGTGTTTATCAGTGGCCAAGACAAGGCGGCCACCCGCGCCCAGGTCGACAAGGTTCGCGCGGCCGCCCAGGCCGCCGGCCGCGACCCGCAGGCAGTCAAAGTGTTCATGGGCATCACGGTGATTGTTGCGGCCACCGAGCAGCAGGCCCAGGCCAAACACGCCGAATACCTGCGTCACGCCAGCGCCGAAGCGGGGGTCGCGCACTTCGCCGCGTCCACGGGCATCGACTTCGCCGCCTATGAACTGGACCAACCCATTGCCTTCAGCCAGGGCAACGCCATCCAGTCAGCCACGCGCCAGTTGCAAGACAGCGCCTGGACCCGCCGGCGCCTGTTGCAGCAGCACGCCCTGGGCGGCCGCTACGTAACCTTGGTCGGCGCGCCTGAACAGGTGGCCAAGCAGTTGATCGCGTGGATCGATGAAACCGGCCTGGACGGTTTCAACCTGACCCGCACCGTCACCCCGGAAAGCTTCGAGGACTTCGTAGAGCTGGTCATCCCGCAACTTCAGCAGCGTGGCCGCTACAAGACGGCCTACACCGAAGGCACCCTGCGCGAAAAACTGTTCCATACCGACCACCCGCACTTACCCGCCGACCACCCTGGCTCGGCTTACCGCTTTACCCCTACCCCGACTGGAGCCCTGCACCATGCTTGAGAAACTGTTCCGGCCCGTCGCGGCCATGGCCACCACCCTCGGCCTGTGCGCCGGAGCCCTTGCTGCCGAACCGTTGAAGATCGGTACCACCTCGGCCTTTGCCATTCCGCTGGAAGCCGCAGTGGAGGAAGCCCACAAGCGAGGCCTGGAAGTGAAGCTGATCGAGTTCAGCGACTGGATTGCGCCCAATGTCAGCCTCAACAGCGGCGACATCGACGTGAACTACTTCCAGCACATCCCGTTCCTGGAAAACGCCAAGGCTGCTGCAGGCTTCGACCTCGTGCCTTACGCCCCGGGCATCATCAACAACGTTGGCCTGTACTCGAAAAAGTACAAAAGCTTTGCCGAGCTGCCCGAAGGCGCCAGCGTGGCCATCGCCAACGACCCGATCAACAGCGGCCGTGGCCTGCTGCTGCTGGCCAAGGCCGGGTTGATCACCCTGAAGCCAGGCGTGGGCTACAAGGCCACCGAGGATGACATCGTCGCCAACCCTAAAAAGCTGAAGATCCTTCAGGTCGAGGCGGTGCAACTGGTACGTGCCTACGACGACGCCGACCTGGTGCAGGGTTACCCGGCCTACATCCGCCTGGCCAATACCTTCGATGCCACCTCGGCGTTGCTGTTCGACGGGCTGGAAAACAAGGAGTACGTGATCCAGTTCGTCATTCGCCCGCAAAGCAAGGACGATCCACGCCTGGCCAAGTTCGTCGACATCTACCAGCATTCACCAGCGGTACGCGCTGCGCTGGACAACGCTCACGGCAAGCTCTACCAAGCCGGCTGGGAAGGCTGACATGAGCCAGGCCAGCGCGCTCGGCGCGCCTACACCACAAGCACTGCCGCCAACGGCCACGGAGCAGGCCCTGCGCCCCGAGGTCAATGAAGCCCATGTGCGTTTCATAGGCCTGGGCAAGACCTACCCGGGCCAGGCGCAACCGGCCTTGCAAGGCATCGACCTGAACATCCGCCATGGCGAGATTTTCGGCATCATCGGCCGCAGCGGCGCCGGCAAATCATCACTGCTGCGCACCATCAACCGCCTGGAGCAACCCAGCCAGGGCCGCGTACTGATCGACCAGGTGGATATCGCGCCTTTCGATAAGGACCACCTTGTGGCCCTGCGCCGGCGCATCGGCATGATCTTCCAGCATTTCAACCTGATGTCGGCCAAGACCGTGTGGCAGAACGTTGAACTGCCTTTGAAGGTGGCCGGCGTGGCCAAGCCCGAGCGCCAGCGCAAGGTGCGCGAGTTGCTGGAACTGGTCGGCCTGCAGGAAAAACATCACGTGTACCCGGCGCAACTGTCCGGCGGGCAGAAACAGCGCGTGGGCATTGCCCGGGCACTGGTGCACACCCCCGAGATCCTGCTGTGCGACGAGGCCACCTCAGCGCTGGACCCGGAAACCACCGCCTCGATCCTGGAGCTGCTGCGCGATATCAACCAGCGCCTGGGCCTGACCATCGTGCTGATCACCCACGAAATGGCGGTGATTCGCGACATCTGCCACCGGGTAGTGGTGCTGGAACGCGGCGCAGTGGTCGAGCAGGGCGAGGTCTGGCGGGTGTTTGGTTCACCCCGTCATGAGGTCACCCGCACCCTGCTCGCCCCTTTGCAGGCCAAGCTACCCGCCGCACTGCAAGCCAGCCTCCAGGCCAGCGCGGCGAGCCGCAACAGCGCCGTAGTGCTAAAACTGACTGTGCTCGGTGAACCAGAGCTGTCTGCCCTGTTCACCGACCTCGGCGGGCGTGTGCGTCTGCTGCAGGGCAGCGTGGAAACCATCGGCGAACAGGCTTTGGGGCAACTCATCCTCTCGGTGCAACATTCGCCGCACGACACCCATCAATTGCAGGAACGTGCCCGCCGTTGGGCCGAAGACGTGGAGGTACTGGGCCATGTGGTTTGATCGCCTGCTGGAAGGCTTGCTCGATACGCTGCTGATGGTTGGGGTTTCGTCACTGATCGCCCTGCTGGCGGGTGTACCCATGGCGGTGCTGCTGGTCACCAGCGACAAGGGCGGGATCTTCGAGGCGCCGCTGCTGAACCGGGTGCTGGGCGCCTTCGTCAACCTGTTCCGCTCGATTCCGTTTCTGATCCTGATGGTTGCGCTGATTCCTTTCACCCGCTTGGTCGTGGGGACCACTTATGGCGTGTGGGCGGCCGTGGTGCCGCTGACCATTGCCGCCACACCGTTCTTTGCGCGGATTGCCGAGGTGAGCCTGCGTGAAGTCGATCATGGTCTGGTGGAAGCCGCACAGGCCATGGGCTGCCGGCGCAGGCACATCGTCTGGCATGTACTGTTGCCCGAGGCGCTGCCGGGGATCGTCGGGGGCTTCACCATTACCTTGGTGACCTTGATCAACTCGTCGGCGATGGCCGGGGCGATTGGTGCCGGCGGGCTGGGGGATATCGCCTATCGGTATGGCTACCAGCGTTTCGACAGCCAGATCATGCTGACCGTGATCGCCATGCTGGTAGCGTTAGTGGCGTTGATCCAGTTGGGCGGGGACCGCCTGGCGAAGGGTTTGAACAAGCGTTGAGGTCTGAGGCTGCTTTGCAGCCCGCTCTCAATCCCAGCGAAGATCCTCAGCCGGCACTGGCCGCCCGAACCAGTACCCTTGACCCAACTGGCACGCCTCCTGCAACAGGAAGGTAGCCTGTTCCGCCTGCTCGATGCCCTCGGCATGCACCTGCATACCCATGCTACGGGCCAAGGCAATGATCACCCGCACAATTGCGATGTCATCCTCATCCAGTGGCAACCCAGCTACAAACCCTTGGTCGATTTTCAACTTCTGCACCGGCAAACGCTTGAGCCGCAGCAGTGACGAATACCCGGTGCCAAAGTCGTCGATGGCCAGGGTCACCCCCAGCTCGCGCAAACGGTGCAGTTGCTCCAGTGCCACTTCAGCGTCTTCCATCACCGCGCTTTCGGTCACTTCCAGCTCCAGCAAGGCCGGAGCCAGGCCGGTGTCGTGCAGCACTTCGGCTACCTGTTGATACAGTTCGTGCTGGCCAAACAGGCGGCTGGAGATGTTCACCCCCACAAATGCCAGCTGCCGGCCTTCAGCCTGCCACTGCACCATTTGCCGGCAGGCCTGGCGCAGCACCCAGGTATCGATCTCGGCAATCAGGCCGGTGCGTTCGGCTATCGGGATGAACTCACCCGGCGGTACCAGGCCACGCCTGGGGTGCTGCCAGCGCACCAGCGTCTCGACCCCGACCTGTCGGCCTGATGCCAGGTCGTGTACCGGCTGGAAGTACACCCGCAGTTCATCCTGCTCCAGGGCCCGACGCAATTCAGCGGCGGTCTCGACCCGATGCTGTGCATGGGCGGTCAGCTCTTCGGTGTACAGGGCATAGCAGGCCCGCCCGTTGCTTTTGGCCTTGTACAACGCCGAGTCGGCATTGCGCAGTAACTGCTCGGCACCCAAGGCATCGCTGGGGTACAGGCTGATTCCGACGCTGGCGCTGATGAACAGGCGATTGCCCTCGAACTGAAACGGCTCACGCATGCGCTCGATGATGCACTGCGCCAGCTTGCCCGCCTGGCCGACCTGTTGGCAGTTCTCGGCCAGCACGCCGAACTCGTCGCCGCCCAGGCGCGCCAGGGTCATACCATTACCCAACACCTCGCCCAGACGCTCGCCCACCAGCTTCAACAACTGGTCGCCAATGGTATGGCCCAGGCCGTCGTTTATGCTCTGGAAATGATCCAGGTCCAGCAGCAACAAGGCGCAACCGCGCTTGTTGGCCTGCGCCGCCGCCAATGCCTGCTCTACCCGGTCGGTAAACAGCAGGCGGTTGGGCAGGCCGGTCAGCGGGTCGTGGTGGGCCAGGTAGGCAAGTTCCTGTTCCGAATGCTTGATGGCGCTGATGTCACTGAACACCGCCACGTAATGACTGAGCTCACCTTCGTCATCGCGAATGGCGCAAATAGTCTGCCACTGCGGGTAGATTTCACCGCTTTTGCGCCGGTTCCAGATTTCACCGCTCCACTCGCCCTTCTCGGCCAGGGTGGCGAAAACCTGCTGGTAGAAGGCCAGGCCATGGTGGCCGGACTTGAACTTGCTCGGGCGCTGGCCGATGACCTCATCCTGCTGGTAGCCGGTGATGCGCATGAAGGCACGATTGACGTGCACGATCAGGCCCTGGCGGTCGGTCACCAGCACACCTTCGAGGGTACTGTCGAACACTGCGGCAGCCATGCGCAGCCGTTCACGGTCTTCACAACGCAAACGCGCGCCATGGCCGATGAAATTGAGCAGCCGCACGCGCGACACGTAGATCAGCACGGCACTGAGCAGCACCCAGACCACCACGTTGATCTGCCGCCCCACGGTCAGTGCCAAGGGGTCGTCAGTCATGCTGTGCAGCATCACCTCCGCCAGCGCAAGCCAGAGGATCGAGAGCACCACATACAGCGCAGCCATGCGCAAGGCGTCGCGAACGGAAACAGACATGTCGGGTGGGAAAGGCCATCAAAAAGGAGTGGGCATTATAAAGGCTGAAACATGTCGTGACCTCCTATCTCAACGGTTGACTGGTTTTATTTCCCCGCCAAGGGATAATCAGCCCTTCCCCCTGCATTTCGAGGGTATTTGCACCTATGTGGTATAACGGCCTGCTCGACCTGTCGGCTTGGCAACTGGTCGGCATCACTCTGTTGATGACCCACGTGACCATTGTCAGCGTCACGGTCTACCTGCATCGCTACTCCGCGCACCGGGCCCTGGAGCTCAACGGCGCGCTCAAGCACTTCTTCCGCTTCTGGCTGTGGCTGACCACGGCGCAGAACACCCGCGAGTGGACCGCCGTCCACCGCAAGCACCACGCCAAGTGCGAAACCCCCGACGACCCTCACAGCCCGGTTTACAAGGGCCTGGGCACAGTGCTGCGCAAAGGTGCCGAGCTGTACCGTGAAGAGGCGCGCAACCCCGAAACCCTGCGCATTTATGGCAAGAACTGCCCGGATGACTGGATCGAGCGCAACTTGTACTCGCGTTACAAACTGGGCGGTATCGCACTGATGGCGGTGATCGACCTGCTGCTGTTCGGCACTATAGGCATCACCATCTGGGCGGTGCAGATGATGTGGATTCCGTTCTGGGCCGCCGGTGTGGTCAACGGCCTGGGCCATGCCCTGGGCTATCGCAACTTCGAATGCCGCGACGCTGCGACCAACCTGGTGCCATGGGGCATCGTCATCGGCGGAGAAGAACTGCACAACAACCACCACACCTACCCCAACTCGGCCAAGCTCTCGGTCAAACGCTGGGAGTTCGACATGGGTTGGGCGTGGATCCGCCTGTTCTGCCTGCTGCGTCTGGCCAAGGTGCAGCGCGTGGCGCCCATCGCCCACCGGGTGGCCGGCAAGGCCAGCCTGGACATGGACACCGCCATGGCCATCCTCAACAACCGCTTCCAGATCATGGCCCAGTACCGCAAGCTGGTGATCGGTCCGCTGGTGAAACAGGAACTGGCCCGCGTCGACGCCTCGGTGCGCCACCGCTTCCGCCGTGCCAAACGGCTGCTCTCGCGCGAAACCAGCCTGCTGGAAGATCGCCACCACGTGCGCATCGAGTCCATGCTCGCGCACAGCCAGGCACTGAAAACCATCTACGAAAAGCGCCTGGCCCTGCAGCAGATCTGGGCGCGCACCAGCGCCAACGGCCACGACATGCTGGCGGCCATGAAAGACTGGGTACACGAGGCCGAAACCAGCGGCATCCAGGCACTGCGTGACTTCGCAGCACAACTCAAGACTTACTCGCTGCGCCCGACCGGCGCCTGACCGCCGTTGATCGGCACGCCTCTCAGCGGGGCGTGCCGTTCGGAACTTAGCCCCCACCGCTCCACTCGAATCTGGAATATCGCCTGCGTGGCGGGCCGGACGCTGGCCGCACGCCTTCACGTTGAGACCTGCTCCGTGCACATGGCCAAGAACATTCCAACGATATTTCCCGGTACCCCTCCTCCCGAAGCCGCCCAGACCTTGCTGGCGTTACTCCACGCCCAAGGCGAGGTTGCCCGCCTGAGCGAGCGCGATCAGCTGTTCAGCTCGTTGCTCGACAGCGTCAACGCTGTGCTCTGGGCCTTCGACTGGGAAACCCGTCAGGTGCTGTACGTGAGCCCAGCCTACGAGCGCATCTTCGGCCGCCCGGTCAGCCTGGTGCTGGCTGACTACAACGAATGGCGTGACAGCATCTACCCCGACGACCTCGAGTTCGCCGAGCGTAGCCTGGCCCAGGTCCTGCTCAAGGGTGCGGTGGAAGACCGCGAGTACCGCATCCTCAATGCCGACGGGCAAATACGCTGGCTGAGCGACAAGTGCTACATCAACCAGCAGCACGATAGCGACCGGGTAATCATTGTCGGTATCGCCGAAGACATCACCGAGAAGAAGCAGCTTGAAGGCGAACTGCAGCGCCTGGCCACCACCGACGTGCTGACCCAAAGCAGTAACCGCAGGCACTTCTTCGAATGTGCTCAGCAAGCCTTCGACAGTGCTCGCGAGGACGGTACACCGCTGGCTTTCCTGCTGCTGGATATCGACGACTTCAAACGCATCAATGACAGCTATGGCCACCAGGAAGGCGACCAGGTGCTGCAACACATCGCCGACAGCGGCAAGGCCGTACTACGCCGGGGCGACCTGTTCGGGCGCATTGGCGGCGAAGAATTTGCGGCGGTTTTTCCGGGCTGCAACGCCCAGGTCGCGGAGCAGATCGCCGAGCGCTTGCAGCGACAGATTCAGCACTTGAGCTTCAGCCATGGGCAGCAGACGTACGGGGTGACTGTGAGCCAGGGGCTGACCGGGCTGACCGATGAGGATGTGACGCTGGACAGCCTGTATGCGCGGGCCGATGCGGCAATGTACAGGGCCAAGCGCCAGGGCAAGAACCAGATCGTCCGCGGCTGATCAGGCGGCACGGAGTAGGGCACCGGCTTTGGCCGGTATTCGCGGGCTCGCCCGCTCCCACAGAAACCGCACATTTCGCGGGCCCGGCGCCACACCTGTGGGAGCGGGCAAGCCCGCGAAGGGCCGCAATGCGGCCCCGGAATCTCAGCTGGAAACCTCGGCCTCAGCCGCTGGCGGTTCTTCCTGCGGCTTTACTTCCGGGCTCTCCACCTTGCGCAGCCGGCTCAGCTCCGGCAGGCCAAGCTTGAGCAGGCGCGCCGTCTTGCCGCTGGCCACCTTCTCCAGCCCCTGCCCGGCCGGCAGCCGCGACAACTGCCCAGCCAGGTTCATGGCCAGGATCTCCAGCGAGTAAACTCCACCACCCAACTGGTAGATCGCAGCGATCAACTCGCGCAGTGCCAGCGGCAAACGCCAGCGAGTACGCAGCGCCGAGCCGAACGCCGCACCAAACTCCTCCAGCGATTGCTGCACATTGCGCTCGTCCAGATCTCCCCCGGCCAACCGCCACTCTTGCAGGCAGCGCAACACCGCCAGGTCGCCCAGGCAATGCAGCAAGCCCGCGCAATAACAACGCCCCTCGTCCAGCTCGAGCATGCGCGCCAAGGTGCGGCCATATTCGGCAGTGTGCAGTGACAGGTCCCAGTAACGGGTCGCGTGCTCCGCCAACAGCGGGTCACTGAGGCGTGCGCTGCGCTTGAGAGTCATACCCAGGATCAGGTTCATGCTTTGGGTACTGCCAAGCTTGTTCAGGGCCTGCAGCAACGTCTGCACCGGGGCTTCACGGTGCAGTGCCGCACTATTGGCGGCAGCGATCAGCACCGCCGTGACTTGCGGGTCGTTAGACACCTCCTCTTCGAGCACCCTGAGGTTCAGGCCCTGGGGGTTGAGCGCTCGATTGATCGCTACCTGCACATCGGCCAGCAGCGGCCCGCCATCGGCGCTGGCGCGGCGCTGCTCAAGGTAGGCTGGCAGGCTGGCCCCCGCCTGCAACGCCGGTACCGGGCAGGCAACCTCCTCGCCAACGCCCAGCAGTAACTCTTCCAGGCGCTTACGCAGGTTATCCAGGTTCAACGGTTTGCTCAGGTAAGCAGTGGGGTGCAAGGGCAGCGCTTCGCGCACACTGGCGCTGTCATTGCGGTTACTCATGAGAATGAACGGCACCCCTGGCCCTTTGGCGCGTACCTCGCGCAGCAGGTCGAGGCCATCGACACCAGCCAGCTCGCGGGCGGCGATGATCAGGTCAGGCTTGCTGGACAAGGCACTGAACGCCTGCGAGCCGTCAGCGCAAACCTGCAGGCGGGCGTCACAGCGCACGCTGAGCAGCATCTCGCTGAGCATGTCCCGTACCCAAGGATCGCCTTCGACAATCAGTACGTTTGGTGGGGCGGGGGCTGCAGCGCTCATCGCCAACTACTCCTGAATACCCTGACACACAGTCCGTCGCAGCTTCCAAAGCCAGTCCTTCGATAACCATAGCGCCACATGGCTTTGCTGGGCATAAAAAAAACCCGCCTGGGCGGGTTTTTTCTGAAGCACGTCACATCAGGCGATTTCAGCGAAGCACTCTTCGATGATGGCCAGGCCTTTGTCCAGCAGCGCGTCTTCGGCGGTCAGTGGAACCAGGATACGCAGGACGTTGCCGTAGGTGCCGCAAGACAGCAGGATCAGACCCTTTTCGCGAGCCTTGGCGACAACCTGGCCAACAGCAGCAGCATTCGGGGTGTGAGTGCCTTTCTCGAAGACTTCGACGGCAATCATCGAGCCCAGACCACGGACGTCGCCGATGATCGGGTGCTTCTTCTGGATTTCGCGCAGGCCAGCGGTCAGGCGCTCACCCACAGCCTTGCTGCGGTCCAGCAGTTTTTCCTCTTCGAACACTTCGATCACGGCCAGGGCCGCGGCGCAAGCGATCGGCGAGCCGGCGTAGGTGCCGCCCAAGCCGCCTGGAGCGATGGCGTCCATGTACTCGGCCTTGCCGCACACACCGGCCAGCGGGAAGCCGCCAGCAATGGATTTGGCGAAGGTGGTCAGATCAGGCGCAACGCCCATCTGTTCCATGGCGAAGAAGGTGCCGGTACGGCCAGCGCCAGTTTGTACTTCGTCGGCGATCAGCAGGATACCGTGCTGGTCGCACAGGGCGCGCAGGCGTTTCATCAGCTCTTTCGGCGCAGGCAGGAAGCCACCTTCGCCTTGTACTGGCTCGAGGATGATCGCGGCGATGTCGCGCGGCTCGGCATCGTTCTTGAAGATGCGCTCGACCGAGGCAATGGCGTCGTCAACGCTGATACCGTGCAGTTCGCTCGGGAACAGGGCGCGGAAGATGCCGCCTGGCATCAGGCCCATGCCAGCGGAGTACGGCACGACCTTGCCGGTCAGGCCCAGGGTCATCATGGTACGGCCGTGATAACCGCCGGTGAAGGCGATGACGCCAGCGCGGCCAGTGGCAGCACGAGCGATCTTGACGGCGTTTTCAACGGCTTCGGAGCCGGTGGTGACCAGCAGGGTCTTCTTGTCGAAGTCGCCTGGGACCAGCTTGTTGATCTTTTCGCACAGCTCTACGTAGGGTTCGTAAGCCAGCACCTGGAAGCAGGTGTGGCTGACCTTGGTCAGCTGCTCTTGCACGGCTGCAACCACTTTCGGGTGCAGGTGGCCGGTGTTCAGTACTGCGATGCCGCCGGCGAAGTCGATCAGTTCGCGGCCTTCAACGTCGATCACGGTCGAGTTCTTCGCGGTGTCGACGAAGATCGGGTGGATCTGGCCGACGCCACGTGGGACGGCAGCTACACGACGTTGCATCAAGGATTCGTTGGTTTTGCTCATAATGCCCTCATTGCGCCGTCAGGAATGGCGCTTTTATTCGGGGGTGGCTGGGAGTGCTCGCGAACAGTATTCGTTGATCGACTGTCGTGAACGCCCTGGCCACCAGGTACTGCAATGTAAAAAAGGCCAGCGAGACGTCGCTCTCGCGCCCCGCTGGCAGAGGTAAAGCCTTTACCGTGCGATCAGACGCTGATGCACAGGTATTTGATTTCGAGGTAGTCCTCGATACCGTACTTGGAACCTTCGCGGCCCAGGCCCGAAGCCTTGATACCACCGAACGGCGCCACTTCGTTGGAGATCAGGCCGGTGTTGATACCCACCATGCCGTACTCCAGGGCTTCGGCGACACGGAACACACGGCTCATGTCACGGGCGTAGAAGTACGAGGCCAGGCCGAACTCGGTGTCGTTGGACATGGCGATGACTTCGGCTTCGTCTTTGAAGCGGAACAGCGGCGCCAGTGGGCCGAACGTCTCTTCCTTGGCGACAGCAGCGGTCTTCGGTACGTCAACCAGGATGGTCGGCTCGAAGAAGTTGCCTTCGATCAGCTTGCCACCGGACAGCACCTTGGCACCTTTGCTGACAGCGTCCTCGATGTGCTCCTGGACCTTGGCGACAGCCTTGCCGTCGATCAGCGGGCCAGTGGTGGTGCCGTCTTCCAGGCCGTTACCGATCTTCAGCTTGGCAACTGCAGCGGCCAGCTTCTCGGCGAACGCGTCGTAGACGCCGTCCTGCACGTAGATACGGTTGGCGCAAACGCAAGTCTGGCCGTTGTTACGGTACTTGGAGATGATCGCGCCCTCGACCGCCTTGTCCAGGTCGGCGTCGTCAAACACGATGAACGGGGCGTTGCCACCCAGTTCCAGGGAAACTTTCTTGATGTCCTTGGCGCATTCTTCCATCAGCTGGCGACCGATTTCGGTCGAGCCGGTGAAGGACAGCTTGCGTACCAGGGAGTTGCCAGTCAGCTCGCCGCCCACTTCGCCGGCGCTGCCGGTAACCACACTCAGCACGCCAGCCGGGATGCCGGCACGGTGGGCCAGCTCGACCAGGGCCAGAGCGGAGTAAGGGGTTTGCGAAGCCGGCTTGAGCACCATGGTGCAGCCAGCGGCTAGGGCCGGGCCGGCTTTACGGGTGATCATGGCGGCCGGGAAGTTCCACGGAGTGATGGCCGCGGTAACGCCGATTGGCTGCTTGATGACAATCAGGCGCTTGTCTGGCTGGTGGCCCGGGATGGTGTCACCGTAGATGCGCTTGGCTTCTTCGGCGAACCACTCGATGAACGAGGCGGCGTAGGCGATTTCGCCCTTGGCTTCGGCCAGCGGCTTGCCCTGTTCGGTGGTCATCAGGCGAGCCAGGTCGTCCTGGTTCTCGATCATCAGTTCGAACCAGCGACGCAGCTTGGCCGAGCGCTCTTTCGCAGTCAGGGCGCGCCAGGCCGGCAGGGCCTTGTCGGCGGCTTCGATGGCACGGCGAGTTTCCGCGGTGCCCATCTTCGGCACGGTACCGATGACTTCGCCGGTGGCCGGGTTGGTCACCTTGATGGTCTGGCCGTTGTCCGCATCCAGCCACTCACCATTGATATAGGCTTGCTGGCGGAACAACTGAGCGTCTTTGAGCTGCATGTCGGCTTCCCGAATTGTTGATTGTTGAAAAGCGCCCAAGGCAGGGCATCGAGCGTTTGAAATCTCAAACGAATGCTAAGCGGCTGCTGGGGTGTTGGACAATAGGCTGTTCGAAAAAAAGAACGAATGGTTGAACAGCCCATCTGAAATCGCCCGCAGAATGGCCGCTAAAGGGTAGACGATGCTGCGGCTGGACGCGGGGCGAAGCCAAAGTTCGTTTCACTGCCTGTCACGGCCAATCTTCAACACACCTTGATGGCGGGCTGAAACGATGATGCTGTCGCCATCGGCAGCGTAATCGACGGCATTGACGTGGGTCCAGTTACGGCCGGTTCCACCCTGGCCGACAGTTTGATCGGTATTGTCGTGTATCCGGCCCCGGGGATCTGCACAGCCAACACGGTAAAAACAGCTACAGATCAAGGCGATGGACGTCAACGATACAGATGGGTATCATGCGTGCGCGTTGCACTCGTAGCTCAGCTGGATAGAGTACTGCCCTCCGAAGGCAGGGGTCGTGGGTTCGAATCCCGCCGAGTGCGCCATATCAAGAAAGCCCTGGGCCTGAGCCCGGGGCTTTTTCGTTTGTGCGCCATGTCACCTTTCTGGTACTCCCGTGCCACGGGTCATTGATGTTAGCGTGGGCGTCTTCCCGTTCTCCGAACGGGTAACCCATAACAATGATTGGCGAAGGAATGCGCACAACCATGCACCTGAGAAAACTCACCGCCACCACCCTGTTGCTGGCCAGCATCGGCCTGTTCACCCAGCCTGCCCAGGCCAACCTCACCCAACAGCAGTCCGCAGCTATCGTCAAAGCCTTCGACGGCAGCGACCCAAGCGACTTCAAGCAATTCCTCGGCAAGCTCAAAGGCAGCGACCTGGGCAAGGCCGACAACCTCGAGGCAACCGTCGACGCCTACCTGGCCAACAAGCCATTGGCCGCCGGGCAACAAGACGAGATCAACCGCCTGCTCGGCCTGTATACCCGCATCAAGTATGGCAAGGCCGCTACCGAAACCCTGCGTGAACTGGTAGCCATCCCCACCTTCAACGTCGAGGGTACGCCGCAGTACGAAAACCCTGAATTCCTCAAGATCGCCGACAGGATCAAGGCCTTGGCCGACAGCTTCGGCCTGGCCTTCCGTAACATCGACAACCGGGTGTACGAGATCTCGCTGGGCAGCGGGAAGGAAGTGATCGGCATCCATGCCCACGCTGACGTAGTGCCGGTCAACCCGGACAACTGGAAGCTGGCCGATGGTACGCGCCTTGACCCGTTCAAGGTCACCCTGGTGGGTGACCGCATGTACGGCCGCGGCACCGAGGACGACAAGAACGGCATCGTGGTGGCGATGTACGCGCTGAAAGTGGCCAAGGACGAAAACCTGCCGCTCGCCCGGCAGTTCAAGCTGCTGATCGACACCACCGAAGAAACCAGCGGTGATGCCATTCCCTACTACTTCGAGCGCAACCCTACGCCCGATTACAACCTGGCCCTCGACGGCGGCTACCCGGTAGTGATTGCCGAGAAAGGCTACGGCACGGTCATGGCCAGCTTCAACAAGCGCCCGGCCAGCGGCAAGGGTACCGAGATCGTCAACCTGACCGGTGGCCTGGCGACCAACCAGATCCCGACAACTTCGGTAGCGACCCTGATTTCTGACAACCCGGCACAGCTGGCCAAGCACCTGCAGCAAGCCGGCGCCAGATATGTGAAGCAGTATGGAGGCGACTTCAGCATCGACGCCAAGGCCGACGGCAAGCAAGTCTTGCTCACCGTGACCGGTGTTTCCGCACACTCTTCGGAGCCGGAATCCGGCATCAACCCGGTGGCGCGTATGCTCGACTTCATCAATGGCCTCGGCCAGCAGGTGTCGCTCAAGCACAACCACTTTACCGACGCTGCCCGCTATGCCGCAGACAACTGGGGCCTGGACTACCTGGGCAACAAGCTCGGCGTGGCCTTCAAGGACCCGTTCATGGGCCCGCTGACCACTTCGCTGACCTTTGTCGGGGTGGATGACAAAGGCTTGAAGCTGGCGGTAAACCTGCGCATACCCAAGGGGAAGCCGATCGCCACGATCAAAGACGAACTGGCCGACAAACTGGGCAAATGGACCCGGCAAAGCAACACCTCGGTGGCGTTCGATTACAGCCTGGACGAACCGATGTACCGTAACCCTGAAGGCGAATGGGTCCAGGCCCTGCTCGCCGTGGCCACCGAGAACCTGGGTATGAAGCATGAGTTCGGTACCTCGGCCGGCGCGACTTCGGTGCACGATCTTCCCAACGGTGTGCAATTTGGCCTGGCGATGCCGGACGTGAAGTACACCGGGCACAACGACAACGAGTTCAAGACCGTGGAACAGTTCATGCTGGACCTGCAGATAGTGAGCGAGATGGTGGCGCGGCTCGGGCAGATGCCGAAGCTTTGATGGGCAGTACGGCCTCTTCGCGGCTTTAGCCGCGAAAAGGCCGCTACAAGCGAACAGCAATGACGTTTTTCAATCGCCTCCATGCCGTTTCCTGCATTGCCGTGCAGAGCGCCGTACCGGATGCTTTAGTTACTCCGAGACAGTGCTTTTTTCACCCGCAGAGGCCCGTATGAAGACCGTCGAACAAATCCTCAAGACCAAGTCCCAGCACCAGACCGTCTACACCATCGGCCCGGATGACTCGGTGCTCGACGCCCTGAAAATGCTGGCGGAGAAAAACGTCGGTGCGCTGCCTGTCGTCGAGGGTGGCCAGGTAGTGGGTATCGTCAGCGAACGGGACTATGCGCGCAAACTGGTCCTCAAGGGCCGCTCTTCCGCGGCCACGCCGGTGCGCGAAATAATGAGTGAACCGGTGGTCACCGTGGCCCCCAAGCAAAAGCTCGATTTCTGCATGAACCTGATGACCGACCGCCACCTGCGTCACCTGCCGGTGGTCGAAAACGGCAGATTGCTCGGCCTGCTGTCGATCGGTGACCTGGTCAAGGAAACCATCGCCGAACAGGCCAGCCTGATCAAGCAAATGGAGCAGTACATCCGCGGCGAATGAAGCGCCTCAATGGTAGGCGCGCTCCAGCTCGTCCAGCTGATGGTCGAAGCTACGCAAGCGCGCCGACCAGGTGTACACCAGCACTTCCAGGTCACGGTTGAGCACTGCCGTATTGCCGTGCCCGCTGTGCGTCGGCTCACCGAGGTCCAGCTGGTAGCGTTCACGGGCCATAGCCTGGGCCACGCTGGACAGGTCGCGAGCATTGGCCAGCCAGTGGTGTTGGCGGTCATGGATTTCGCGGTCGAGCACCCGGCACTGGCGCTTAAGCGCATCCAGGCTCTGCTCCAGCGGTGTACCCCTGAGCTCGCCCATGACCTCTTCGAAAGTACGCCCCGAATGCCAGTAGCTGCCCCAGAAATAGCGGTCGAAAACCGTCTCGACGCGGCGTAGTGCAACCTTGGTGTTCCAGATGGTCAGCAACGTTCGCCCCTGCACCACTTCGCGCTTGTTCAGGCGCAGCTGCTGCCAGGCGATCCATGTCAGCGCCACCAGTGCAACCGCCACAGTGACCGCGGCAGCGGCATACAGGAAATGCACCGCCTGGGTCATCTGTTGCGTCTGCCTGATGCCATAGAAGTAACTGGCCGTCAGAGTGCCCAGGATCGTCACGGAACACCAGAAACCTGGTGCGTAGGGATCTTTCATCGCGCTATCCCCTTATTGTTTTCCTGAGCATAGCAACGGCCGATCACTCGTCAGGTGCCACTCGGCGCTTTATTTTCGGGGGCGGCGCAATGCTTCGTTGAGTTGATCGAAGGGCACAGCCCAATCGGAATCTTCAATGATGCTGTCCTTGAGAAATGCACGCTGAGAGTCGTTCCAGAACGGCGCATCCACCAGCTTGATCTCGTTCTTCAGCGGGGAATGGCTGGTGATGAACTGATCGATACTCTTGGGATCGTCGGGCAAGCCCAGCTGCTTGAACAGCTCGGCAAAGGGATGGATCGGCGCTTCCATGGTTCCTCCTGAGCGCCAGGCAAGCCGTCCACGACGCCCGCCTGGCATTGGTTTGAAAACATCAGCACAGCTCGCGCACTTCGGCGTGCGGCACCAGTTTCATGTACTGCTCCATGCTCATGTGAATCAGGTGATCGTGGTCACCCGCCTCCAGGTAGACATCGCCTTGGCGGGTGAGACTCGGGTCGAGCAGCATTTTTATCTGGTAAGCATCGCCAAGGGCCGGCACGGCACCGCGCTCGCAGTCATTGAACAGGCTCGGCAGACCGCTTTCACGGGTCAGATGCCAGGCCCCGGACATACGCACCTTGTCCATGTCCAGATGCCGGTTGGCCGGTAGCACGGCCATGATGTAGTTGCCGTGACGATCATCGACCATCACCGCCTTGGCGACCCGCTCTGCGGGCACGCCGGCCATACGGGCTGACTCCAGGCTGGTGGCCGAATGTGGGTGGGGAATGATGTCGTAGTCGCAGTTGGCCTTGTCCAGGCTGGCCTGCAGGGTCTTTGCCATACGCATGATGCACCTCCGGTTTCGCCCCCCAATTTTCAATTTTAGGCCGGGTACGAGTGGTCGGGGCTAAACTTGTGTAAATACGCGCAAATGAGGTGACGACAGGTGATCGCCCACTGCTCGCGCTGGCTGTTGCTGCTGTTGTTGCTTGGCATCACGCCAAGTGGCCAGGCCGCGCCCGGCGCGGTGTGGGTGCTGGGCATCGACGACGCCATCGGCCCGGCCAGCGCCGACTACCTGGTACGCAGCCTCGGCCAGGCCCAGGCACAAGGCGCGCAACTGGTGGTTATCCGCATGGATACCCCGGGCGGGCTGGACAGCGCCATGCGCCAGATGATCAAGGCAATTCTCGCCAGCCCTGTACCGGTCGCCAGCTACGTTGCCCCCAGCGGAGCCCGCGCCGCCAGCGCCGGCACCTATATTCTCTACGCCAGCCATATTGCGGCGATGGCGCCCGGGACCAATCTGGGTGCTGCCACACCGGTGCGGATCGGCGGCCCGCCTGGCACGCCCGATGAGGACAAGGCCAAAGGCGGCGACGATGAAGCCCTCGCACGCAAACAGGTCAACGACGCCGCCGCTTACATCCGTGGCCTGGCGCAAATGCGCGGCCGCAACGCCGACTGGGCGGAGAAGGCCGTGCGCGAGGCGGTCAGCCTGTCCGCCAGCGAGGCCTTGCGGCTGAACGTGATCGATCAGGTAGCCGATGACCTGCCTGACCTGCTGCGCAAGCTCGACGGCAAAACGCTCCAGGTGGCCGGCCAGCCACGCCAGTTGCAGACCGCAGGCGCCAGCGTGATCGAGCATCTGCCGGACTGGCGCACACGGGTTCTGGCAGTGATCACCAACCCCAGCGTGGCACTGATCCTGATCATGATCGGCGTTTACGGCCTGTTGTTCGAATTCATGAACCCCGGTTCTGCGGTGGGTGGTGTGGTCGGAGGTATCTGCCTGCTGCTGGCGCTGTATGCGCTGCAGCTATTGCCGGTGAGTTTCGCCGGGGTGGCGCTGATCCTGCTTGGCATTACCTTCATGATCGCCGAAGCCTTCTTGCCCAGTTTCGGCGTGGTCGGCTTCGGCGGCATCGTTGCCTTTGTGGTCGGCGCGTTGATCCTGATCGACACCGACGCTCCCGGTTTCGGCATCCCTCTGGCCTTGATCGGCACCCTGGCGCTGCTCTCGGCATTACTGATCGGTGGCGTGCTGGGCATGGCTCTCAAGGCCCGCCAACGGGCACTGGTCAGTGGCGACGCCGGCCTGGTCGGCAGCCTGGTCACCGTCACCCAGGTGATGGCAAGCGACCCATTCTGTGGCGTCGTGCTGGCTCAGGGCGAGCCATGGCAAGCGCGGTGCGCAACGCCGCTGCAAACTGGCCAGAACGTACGGGTGACCGCGCGCCATGGCGTGATGCTGGAAGTGAGCGCCGCCGCCCCTGCGACGCAAGGAGAATGACCATGTTCATGCAATTCGGTTTCGGCGCTGTGCTGATCGTGCTGGCCATGCTGGTACTGTCGGCGTTTCGCATCCTGCGCGAATACGAGCGCGGCGTGGTGTTCCAGCTGGGGCGCTTCTGGCAGGTCAAAGGGCCGGGGCTTATCCTGGTGATCCCGGTGATTCAGCAAATGGTACGGGTCGACCTGCGTACAGTGGTACTGGATGTGCCGCCGCAGGATGTGATCACCCGCGACAACGTTTCGGTCAAGGTCAATGCAGTGCTGTACTTTCGCGTGCTCGACCCGCAGAAAGCGATCATTCAGGTCGAGGATTTTCTGGTGGCGACCAGCCAGTTGGCCCAGACGACCCTGCGAGCGGTGCTGGGCAAGCACGAACTGGATGAGCTGTTGGCCGAACGCGAGCAACTGAATCTGGACATCCGCCAGGTGCTGGATGCACAGACGGATGCCTGGGGCATCAAGGTGGCCAACGTCGAGATCAAGCACGTTGACCTGAACGAGTCGATGGTGCGCGCCATCGCCCGCCAGGCCGAGGCCGAGCGCGAACGTCGGGCCAAGGTGATTCATGCCGAGGGTGAACTGCAGGCGTCGGAAAAACTGATGCAGGCCGCGCAAATGCTGAGCAAGGAGCCGGGGGCGATGCAGTTGCGCTATATGCAGACGCTGGGGACGATTGCCGGTGACAAGAGCTCGACCATCGTCTTCCCGCTGCCGATAGATTTGCTGAAAGGGTTGGTTGGCAAGGAGAAATAGTGATGGACCAATCGCGGGCTCCGCGATTGGCCCGTATACGGTCTGTCAGACCGGCGCACGGCGCAAGGTAGCGAGGAAGGTGGCCGCACCAATGAACAACCCGGCAAAAGTGCGGTTCAAACGCTTCTGCTGTTTGGGTGTGCGCAACATGCGCAACACATGCGAAGCCAACCCGGTGTACCCCGCCATCACCAGCAGGTCGACAGTGACCATGGTCACGGTGATCGCCACATATTGCGGCAGCAGCGGCGCATGCGGGTTAAGGAACTGCGGCAGCACCGCCAGCATGAACACCAGCGCCTTGGGGTTGCTGACGTTGACCAGGAAACCACGGAACACCAGGCTCAGCGGCTTGCCGATCGGGCGCACGCCTGATTCATCGCTCATGTCCATCGGCAGTGCACGCCATTGCTTGTAGGCCAGGTACACCAGGTAGGCGACGCCAAACCACTTGATGACCTGGAACGCCGTGGCCGAGGCGGCCAGGATGGCACCGACGCCGGCGGCGATGATGGCGATCTGCATGATCAGGCCCAGCTGAAGGCCCAAGGCGTTCCAGTAACCACGCCAGAAGCCGTATTGCAGGCCGCTGGACATCGAGGCAATCGCCCCGGCACCAGGTGAAAGGCTGATCACCCAGCAGGCAGCAAAGAAGCCCAACCATACTTCCATCGACATCACACACCTCGCTCGAACATTTGTTGCAAAACGTTAAGCTAAGGTTTTGGCGAAAAAATAACCAGTGATTTCTGATGGATTTGTGGTGTCTGACCTGACTTCTTCGCGGGCACGCCCGCTCCCACGCCCAGTGCATCTTCAGACGGTGGGATACCTGTGGGAGCGGGCGCGCCCGCGAAGGGGCCAGTACAGGTTCAGTCAGCTTCGGCAGCTGTTTCTTTGTGCAGGGCCTGTACTTCGGCCCCGCGCCAGCGTCGTACCGACTTCTGGAAGAACTGGCTATTGGGCACCTGCACAAGCGCCCCACCCGCTTCGGGCATTTCCAGCAGCGTGGTGAACAGCAGGTTGATGGCGATCACCCGGCCTTTCACGCCGGGCTTGTCGAGGGTGTCGACCAGCTCGACCACATCGCCGATGCGAAACGGCCCAACCGTGAAGATCAACACCGCGCAAGGTTGGACAGCACGCTCCACATGGCGAAGAAGGCCACCGCCGCTACCGCGACGAAGCCGGAAAGTGCTGTCCACAACACAGTCGCCGAAACACCCAGGCGCTCCAGCACGAACAGCAGCGCGCTGCCCATGATCAGCCAGCGCAGGCCACCGCGAACGGGCACCAGCAACTCCGGCGGCAACGGGTAACGCTGGCCGAGTCGGCCAAGCCCACGGGCGACGATACGCTGCAGGATGAACGCCGCTACCAGGATCAAGAGGATCTGCAAGCCCAGCCAGAAGGTGTCCATCCATTGCCCTGGCAGCAGCGAACGCAGTTCCTCCATCAGGACAAGGCCTCGAGTTCGGCCTGCATGCTTTCAAGGGTTTCCAGCGCTTCCATCCAGGCCTCTTCCAGTTCGCCTTCGCGTTGCTTGAGCCGGGTCTGGCGCGCCAACAGGTCGCGCAACTCGTCCTTGCGCGCCGCGTCGTAAAGGCCACCATCACCCAGCGCGGTCTCGATCTCGGCCAATTGTGCGTGCACCTGGTTAAGCTCGGCTTCCAGCTTGTCGGCAGCCTTCTTGTGCGGTGCCAACTGCTGGCGCAAGGCTGCGGCAGCCTGGCGCTGGGCTTTCTTGTCGGTCTTGTCCGGGTTGGCCGGTGCAGTACTGGCCGGCGCGCTGCGCTGGCGGTACTCGACCAACCAGCGGCTGTAGTCTTCCAGGTCACCGTCGAAGGTGTCGACCTTGCCGTCGGCCACCAGCAGGAAGTCATCCGTGGTGCTCTTGAGCAAATGACGGTCGTGGGATACCACCACCACGGCACCGGCAAACTCCTGCAAGGCCATGGTCAGTGCCAGACGCATTTCCAGGTCCAGGTGGTTGGTCGGTTCGTCAAGCAGCAGCAGGTTTGGCCGCTCCCAGGCAATCAGCGCAAGTGCCAGGCGAGCCTTTTCGCCACCGGAGAAGTTCACCACCGGCTCGTCGCAACGGGCACCGTGGAAATCGAAGCCGCCGAGAAAGTCGCGCAGCGTCTGCTCACGCTCGGTAGGGGCGATGCGCTGCAGGTGCAGCAGCGGGCTGGCCTTGTCGTCCAGCGAGTCCAGCTGATGCTGGGCAAAGTAGCCTACAGCCAGGTTCTCGCCTCGAACCAGACGGCCCGACAACGGCGCCAGCTCACCTGCAAGGTTCTTGATCAGGGTCGACTTGCCGGCGCCGTTGGGCCCGAGCAGACCAATACGAGCACCCGGGGTGAGCTGCAGCTTGACCTTGTCGAGGATGGCCTTGTCGCCATAACCCAGGCAACCTTCGGAAAGGCTCAGCAACGGGCTGGAAATTTTCTGCGATTCACGGAAGACAAAGTCGAACGGCGAATCGACATGCGCCGCCGACAGCTCTTCCATGCGCTCCAAGGCCTTGATCCGGCTTTGCGCCTGACGGGCCTTGGTGGCCTGAGCCTTGAAGCGGGCAATGTACTTTTCCATGTGCGCGCGCTGCGCCTGCTGCTTTTCGTAGGCCTGCTGCTGCTGCGCCAGGCGCTCGGCACGGGTGCGCTCGAAGGCGGTATAGCCGCCTTTGTACAAGTTGAGCTTGCGCTGCTCGACGTGAAGCACATGGTCGACCACGGCATCGAGGAAGTCACGGTCGTGAGAGATCAGCAACAACGTGCCGGGGTAGCCCTTGAGCCAGTCTTCCAGCCACAGGATAGCGTCGAGATCGAGGTGGTTGGTGGGCTCGTCGAGCAGCAACAGGTCGGACGGGCACATCAGTGCCTGGGCCAGGTTCAGGCGCATCCGCCAGCCACCAGAGAAATCGCCGACACGGCGGTCCATCTGCTCGTTGGTGAAGCCCAGCCCAGCCAGCAACTTGCGCGCACGGGCGTCGGCGGTATAGCCGTCGGCGCTTTCCAGCTCACTGTGCAGGCGCGCCAGGGCGGTGCCGTCGTGGGCCTGCTCGGCCGCGGCCAATTCGGCCTGGACCTTGCGCAGGCGCACGTCGCCATCAAGCACATAGTCCACAGCCAGGCGATCGAGGGTGTCGACCTCTTGGCGCATATGGGCGATGCGCCAGTCGCCGGGCAGTTGGCAGTCACCGGCATCGGGCGACAGCTCACCGCGCAGCAAGGCGAACAGGCTGGATTTTCCGGCGCCGTTGGCGCCGATCAGGCCGGCCTTGTGACCGGCGTGCAGGGTCATCTCGGCGCCTTCTAGCAAGCGCTGCGGACCACGCTGTAAAGTGAGGTTGGATAGTCTGATCATGATGGTCGCGGAGTCTACCAGCTTCCTCGGCCCATAGCGCGAGTGGAACCATGCACACCGACCTGTGGAATTACGCCCTGACCCTGTATGCCAGGCCCGGCGTGCAAGCCGCCTGCCTTGAACTGCAGGCACTGGGCGGTGATGTCTGCCTGCTGCTGTGCGCAACTTGGCTGCAAGCACGTGGCGTGGCCGTACTGGGCGAACGCGCGCAAGCACTGCAAGAACTTGCCGAGCCCTGGCAACGTGAAGTGGTCGCCCCACTACGCAGCCTGCGCCAGCAATGGCGAGCGAAAGCATCGGATGATGCACAACTGGCGGCGTTGCGTGAACAGGTGAAAGGGTTGGAATTGCGGGCAGAAAAAACTCTGCTGGAGCGCTTGCAGGAGCGCTCGCGACAGTGGCCCGCGGGCTCCCATGAGCCCGCGGATGACTGGCTGGCCCGGCTGGCACCGGACCAGGCTCTACATCATGACGCGCTAGTTCAGTTGCGCGTCGCGGCCGCTGCGCTTCAGGACGCCGAAGGTGCCTGAGCCGGACTGCTCAAAGGTGCAGACGGTGCTGCCGGGGCCGGACTCTCCGAGTTGGTGGCGGCGGCTGGCGTAGCAGCTTTGGCGTCGGCAGGTTTGACGGCCGTGCGTGCAGGTGCCTTGGCGGCAGCTGGTTTTGCGGCTGGCTTGGCCGCAGGTTTGGCTGCGGCGGTCGACTTGGCAGCTGGTTTGGCCGCTGGCTTGGCGGCAGCGGTCGCCCTGGCAGCTGGCTTGGCCACAGGTTTGGCTGCAGCGGTCGACTTGGCAGCCGGTTTGGCCGCAGGCTTGGCGGCAGCGGTCGCCCTGGCAGCTGGCTTGGCCGCAGGTTTGGCTGCTGCGGTCGACTTGGCAGCTGGTTTGGCCGCAGGCTTGGCGGCAGCGGTCGCCCTGGCAGCCGGTTTGGCCGCAGGCTTGGCGGCAGCGGTCGACTTGGCAGCTGGTTTGACCGCAGGCTTGGCGGCAGCGGTCGCCCTGGCAGCCGGTTTGGCCGCAGGCTTGGCGGCAGCGGTCGACTTGGCAGCTGGTTTGGCCGCAGGCTTGGCGGCAGCGGTCGCCCTGGCAACTGGTTTGGCCGTAGACTTGGCTGCAGCGGTCGCCCTGGCAGCCGGTTTGGCTGCACGCTGATCAAGGGCCTTGGCTGCAGCTTCGCGTACCTTGCCTACACCCTGGGCCAGCTTGAGACTGTCCTGTGCATCGCGTTTGAGTTGCTGAATGTAAGAGCGAGTCTGGGTTTGACGTTCCTTGAGAGAATCGAGCAGTTCCTCAAGTTCACCGATGGCTTTTTGCGCCTTGGTTTGCGCCTTGGCTTTACCTGCCTTGGCCGCGTCTTGCAGTTTCAGGCGACCGTTGTGCAGTTTTTCCTGCGCCTTGCCACGCTGCTTTTCCAACTTCGCCAGCAGTTTTTCCGCATCAGCCAGCGCTTGCGAGCAGGCCTCTTCCAAGTGCTCGAGCAAGCTGCCCGAAAGTTGCTGGAGCAGGTGTAACGGCGTACTTACTGGCTTCTTTTTGGCCGACATGGTTTACCTCCTGGCTGACGAGATTGCGGCTCATACTATGCTTCTGCTGCTACCGCCGCTAGGGCATGTTGACCGTAACATTTACGCCGCGTTGCATGCCTGGGCAAAGTTGTTATCTTGCAGCTGCGTGAAAGTGTAGTTGCTGAATTAATCATTGCTGGCATTTGGGAGTCAGGCGTTGCCTCGATATCTTGTTTTAGGTTTATGCCTGATGGCCTCCCTCGCCTTGGCCGACAACGACGACCACGATTTGGCCTACAGCCTGGGTGCCAGCCTGGGTGAACGCCTGCGCCAGGAGATGCCGGGCTTGCAACTGGATGCACTGGTCGAAGGCCTGAAACAGTCCTATCAGGGGCAACCCCTCAAGCTCGACAAGGCACACATGCAGGCAGTGCTGCAGCAGCATGAAGCCCAGGAAGGTGACGCCGCTGCGCAAAAGCTGCAGGCCGCCGAAACGCGTTTCATGGCTAATGAACGTGGGCGTTATGGGGTGCACGAACTAACGGAAGGTGTGCTGTACAGCGAATTGCAGGCAGGCACGGGTGCACAGCCAAAAGCGGGCGGCAAAGTGCAAGTGCGCTATGTGGGCAGATTGCCGGACGGCTCAATATTCGACCAGAACCAGACCCCCCAATGGTTCAACCTGGATTCGGTTATCGAAGGCTGGCAGGTCGCCTTGCCGAAAATGCACACCGGCGCCAAATGGCGCCTGGTAATTCCTTCAGCGCAAGCCTATGGCGCCGAGGGGGCGGGAGACCTGATTGCACCCTACACCCCCTTGGTATTCGAGATCGAACTGCTGGCGGTTGGCGACTGACGCCAACCTCAGGCCTGCACTGCACCCTCTTCCTTGTGCGCGTTGTGCAGCACTTCGATCAGGCAGTCTTCGAGCTCGAAGCGCTCATGCAACAGCCCGCCCAACTTGGCCAGCTTCTCGGCAAAGCGTTCGGTGTCCTTGCACTCCCCTTTGGCGCAATGGTCATTGAAGGCCAGTGCGATCTGAGTGCTGTCGTTGATCCGTGGGTTGATCTCTTCGGCCAGCTTCAGCGCCTTCTCGTCTCCGAACGCCTTGGCCTCGCTGACCAGTTGCTCGCAGACTTCGAAGTGCCACGCCGAAACGTAGTCGACCAGAAGTGAGCAAAAGTCCCCGTTGGTGTCCTTGTCGGCGAAGGCTGGCTTCACATCGCGCAGGGCGCGAAAAGCTTGCACCAGTTCCTGGCGCTCCTCCAGCCAACGGTCGATCAGCTTGTGAACCCCACCCCAGCGTTCCTGGGCGTTCTGACAACTATCGAGCATGGCGATCTCTTCCCTTCTGGGTAGATGCCGCTGCACCTCGTACTACGACCGCGCAGCACAAAGGTGACATCAGCAGGACGGCATCGAGCAGTTGTTTTTCCGGTATGCGTGCTGGGAGATTATTCCCGCGCGTGCTGCCCTTCAAGGTACGCAGCACACAAAGTTCATACAAGCGTTTAATACCCTGTTACATCACCATTGGTCGCGCTAATGGCGCAACCTTGCGCCAGGTCATGTTCTTGCCAGGGTGCGGAAACGATACGCCAGCAGGCAACTCAAGGGCAGAACCGCCAGCAGCAGGAAGGCCAACAGGCTCCATTCCGGCAGTGTCAGATCAAGAAAGCTCCAGGCAAGCGAACGGCAATCCGGGCCACCCAGCAACAGTTGCCGTGCCGCCTCACCCCAGGAGTGCGCGAACACGCGCCCGATCGGCACCGGGCATACTTCATCTCCTCCCTCAGCACCCTGCAACCAGACATGCCGAGCGGCCAGCAATGCGCCGGCCAGCGAGCAGCCCAGCGCCAGCCGAGCGTAACGAAGGATGCCCTGCGTGCCCGGCGCCTGCAGCACGGCTGCGAAGCACAGCAGCGCGTACACGCCAAGCAGCAACCGTTGGCTGAGGCACAATGGGCACGGCTTCAGCCCCACTGTGTTTTCCAGACGGAAAGACGCAACCAGTACCGCCAGTGCGAGCAGGCAGGCAGGAAGAAAAAAGGTGCGCAAACGGGCCGGCAGCATGGGCAGTGAAGGTCCCGGGGAAAAAGTAGGGGCTTGAAACGGTAGAGGAAAGACACGCTTTGTTTCAAGGCACGACAGCAACGACAAGTCGCTGAATCGCGTAGGAAATTTCTAGATATGCGGTAGGAGGCGACGGAAGAAATGGACTTCAGATCTAACTGACAGCAAAAGATAAATTACCTGCCCCCAAAGCCCGCACCTTGGCGCGGGCCTTAGGGTGGGTCAGGCGCGTACGCCTTCTGGCAAAGGCAGCGCCAGCAGGCGTTCGTCCAGCAGGCCAAGGCCCTCCTGGAATAGCTGGTTGCTGCGCTCGGTCTCGCCCAGCCCAGCGAGCAGGCGGGCCAGCTCAGCACAGGCCTCGGGGTTGCGCTCCATACGCAGGCTGCTTTCCAGGTAGTCACGCGCCTTGCCCCACAGGCGGTTCTGCAGGCTCAGACGGCCCAGGGTCAGCAGCAGGCTGGCGTCTTGCGGGTGAGCCTTGAGCCAACCTTCAGCGGTTTGCAGCTGACGCGCCGGGTCATCACCACGCACCAGGCCGTAAAGGCGGGCCAGGTGGCTTTCGTAGTCGCGCTTGAGGGCAGTACGCAGCACTTGTTCGGCCTCGTTCTGGGCACCTACCTGGCGCAACTGCTCGGCGTACGCCAGCACCAGTTGTGGCTCCTGGCGCTGGGCTGCGGTCAGCTGCTGCCAGGCGCGCTCCAAGGATTGACGTGCACTTTGCGCGTCTTCGCCACGGGTGGTAGCCAGGCTCAGGTTCTGGCCCCAGGCACGTTGTTCCAGAGCAGCCAGCTCGGCGGCCGGCAGCACCTTGCCCTTGCGCAGGTCTGGCAGCAGACGAATCAGTGCAGACCAGTCGCCGCGCTCCAGGTACAGGCTTTGCAGCAAGCGCAGCACCTGGCCGTTGTGCGGGTGGCGTTCCTGCATGGCCAGCAGGGTTTCCAGGGCTCCATCGCTTTCGCCTCGGTCCATCTGCA
This sequence comes from Pseudomonas sp. FYR_5, assembly GCF_043106315.1. Classification (NCBI taxonomy): domain Bacteria; kingdom Pseudomonadati; phylum Pseudomonadota; class Gammaproteobacteria; order Pseudomonadales; family Pseudomonadaceae; genus Pseudomonas; species Pseudomonas sp. FYR_5. Next base: position 228,146 of record NZ_JBICMK010000088.1, read on the forward strand.
GTTGGGCATGGGTCAGGGCAATGGCCAGCTCCGCTTGTGGCTGGCGCTCCAGGGCACGCTCCAGCAGGTTGTCGCTGTCTTCGGTGCGGCCTTGCTCGTTGGCCGCGCGCGCGGCACCAAGGTAGTACAACAACGGTTGGCGCTCAGCCTCGGCGGCACGGTGCAAGTGCCGTTGGGCACTGGCCCAGCGGCCTTCGGCGAGATCAAGCTGGCCCTGTTCGATCGCCAGGCGGATACGCCGGCTGCGGTTACGCCGTGACCACGGGTTGACCACACCACTGGAAGTCAGCACCAGGCCGACCAGATAGCGCAGCAACCACAGCAACAGGACGACCGCCAAAACACCGGCCAAGGCTGCCCATAGCCCCGACTGGTAGCGGAAGCCACCATAGGAAATCAGTACATAGCCGCTGTGCTTGGCGACCGCGATGCCCAGTGCCGCTGCAACCACGATCGCAAGCACGGCCAACAGGTAGACACGCTTCATGGCTTGCCCCCTTCAGCCTCGGTCGGCAGGTGACGACGCTGAATATAGGCCTGCACTGCCGCCAGGCTTTCACTCAGGTCAGGGGTAACCACCGACACCGGCTGATCAGCCAAGGCATTGAGGCTGTCGAGCATGGCCTTGCTTTGCGGGTTGTCTGCGTTGAAGTTGGCCAGCAGTACGCTGCGGGCGTCGTCCAGCGCCTGCGTGTAAACCTTGGCATCGCCATTGAGCGCCGCCCACTGGGCCTGCTCGATAGTCAGGCTCAGGGCCAGGCGCAGCTGGTTCAACTGCTGCCCGGCCAGCAACGGACGCACGTTTTCATCGGCGTTGAAGTCGATCTGGAAGTACTTGGATATTTCTGCCCACCATTGCGACAGCCTGCTGGCTCCATCACCGTCGGCGGTCAGGGCACCAAGCGCATCGGCGTTGCTGTCGAACTCGGGTGACTGGGCGCTCAGCTGCTGTACCAGCTCACGCTGGGCAGCCAGTTTCAAGAACAGGCCGGTTCGGTCGGGTTGCTCAGTGCTGTTGAGCATGGCCAGGCTGCGTGCCAGTTGCTCGCGGGCGGCGAAGGCACCCGGGTCGCTCTGCTCGCGCAGGATCTCGTCGGCGCCTTCGACCAGGGCTTTGGCACTGGTGATGTCCTGCAACGCTGAAAGGCGCAGGGTAGCCAGGCGCAGCAGGTGCTCGGCTTCGGCCAGGCGCCACTCTTTGCGGCTTTCTCCCAGCACGGTTTCCAGGCGCTGACTGAGACGCTGCTGGTCGCCCTGTAGCTGGGCTACCAGACGCCGGCGGTCTTCCAGCTCGCTGGCGGCTGGCAGACTGGCCAGTTGCGCACTGATCTGCTGCTCACGTTGCTGCAGCGCCTCGGCGCGCTGATTCAGCGCCTCGATGTGCTGGCCCTGGTTGAACTCACTGCCCTGCAGTTGACGCACCTGCCAGACACCCCACCCACCTACCGCCACCCCGGCCGCACCAAGCAGCAAGGCCAGCGCTGCCAGGCCACTGCCGGAGCGTTTGGCAGGTGGGGTGGTAACGGGTTCCGCAGGCGCCTGTGCCGACGGTTGATCGTTATTGGACAAGACAGTCTCGCTCACGTATCCATCCTTTGCATGGGGGCGCACCGCATTCAGCTTAGCGCCTTAAGAGGCAGGTGCAGCGCTACGCTGCACGGCTGCCAGCAAGGCCGTGGCACTGGCGCCACGGCAATCCACAACCTGTTGGGCCCCGGCGGCCTTGGCCTGCTCGGCGACCCGCGGGCTGGGCACGAACAGCGGCAACTGGGCCAACCGCAGCCAATCGGCACCGGCCATCTGCTGCAAATGTTCAAAACCCTGCCCACTGCTGACCACCAGGCCATTGAGGCGTTCCGCTTCAATGCAGCGCATCAGCGTACCCGCCGGGTAGGCCGGCAGGCAGCGACGATACAGTTCCAGATATTCGACACTAGCACCTTGCTCTGCAAGACGCTCTGCCAGCAGTTCGCGACCTCCGACGCCGCGAACGATCAAGACACGCGGTGCCGGCACGGAAACGGCCTGGCGCAGGGCCGGCAGCGCCAGCAAGGCTTCGCTGTCATCGCCACGCGGCGGAGAGCTTACCTCCAGCCCAGCACCCTGCAGCACCCCAGCCGTTGCCTCGCCCACGGTGAACCAGCCTCGCTGTGGAGGCTGGATACTGCTCTCGGCCAGATGTTCAAGCAACAGCCGGGCGGCCGGCTTGCTGACCACAATGATCGCCTGGAAGTCATGCAAGCCTTCCAGCGACCGTCGCTGCGGGGCTTGCACGATAATGGGTTCAATCGCCAGCAGTGGCAGGCAACTGCTGCCCACTCCCGCTGCCGCCAGGCTTTGCGCCAGCGCCGCGCAGTCCTCGGCAGGCCGGGTCAGCAACAGGCGCCATTGGCTCACGGATGGCCGGCCTCGCCGTAGACTTCCTTGAGAATGGCCTCGGCGCCCTGAGCCAGCAGCTCTTCGGCCACCTGTACGCCCAAGGGCTCGGCAGCTGTACGGGGGGCACGGGCATCGGCCACCAGCAAGGTCCCGCCACTAGGCTGGCCGACCAGGCCACGCAGCCACAACTGGTCACCTTCAAGTACCGCGTAACAGGCAATCGGCACTTGGCAGCCACCATTCAGGCGTTTGTTCAGCGCGCGCTCGGCCATTACCCTGTCAGCGGTGTCAACATGGTGCAGTGGCGCCAGCAGTGCATGGATCTCAACGTCGGCACTGCGGCACTCGATGCCCACCGCGCCCTGACCACCTGCCGGCAGGCTGTCATCGACGCTGATGGTGGAGGTGATGCGATCTTCGAAGCCCAGACGGATCAGGCCCGCGGCGGCGAGGATGATGGCGTCGTACTCGCCGGCATCCAGCTTCGCCAGGCGGGTGTTGACGTTGCCGCGCAGAAAACGGATTTGCAGGTCCGGGCGGCGCGCCAGTAACTGGGCTTGACGGCGCAGGCTTGAGGTGCCGACGATGCTGCCGGCAGGCAGCGCTTCGAGGCTGTCAAAGGTATTGGAAACGAAGGCATCACGCGGGTCTTCACGCTCGCAGATGCAGTACAGGCCCAAGCCCTCAGGGAAGTCCATGGGCACGTCTTTCATCGAATGCACGGCGATGTCGGCTTCGTTGTCCAACAGCGCGGTTTCCAGTTCCTTGACGAACAGCCCCTTCCCGCCGATTTTTGCCAGCGGCGCGTCGAGCAACTTGTCACCACGGCTGACCATGGGTACCAGGGTCACCTGCAGACCGGCGTGGGCCTGCTCGAGGCGGGCCTTGACGTATTCGGCCTGCCACAGGGCCAAAGCACTTTTACGGGTGGCAATGCGGATTTCGCGAGTGGACATGAAACGCCCCGATCCAGAGAAATACCGCCGATGATAACAGCATCGCCGGTATCGCTTGCAGATACGGATCAACAGGTCATACGCAGCCAGGTGCAGGAGCGGCCCGGATCCGAGGGCCTCAGAGGGTCTGCATCATCTTGCGCACACCAGCCACATGCCGACGGCTGACGGTCAAGGCATCGCCGTCCAGGCCTTTCAGATACAGCTGAAAGTGCCCCAGCGGGGTGCGCTGCAAGCGTTCGATGCGCTCGCGGGCGACCAATGCATTGCGGTGGATGCGCACGAAGCGTTCGCCAAATTCGTCTTCCAGGGCTTTGAGTGGCTCGTCAAGCAGCACCTCCCCGGCTTCGTGACGCAAAGTCACATACTTGTGGTCGGCAATGAAATAGATCACCTGGGGTAACGGGATCAGTTCAATACCTTTACGCGTGCGGGCGCTTATATGGCTGCGTGGGCCACCGCCTTCATTGGCCGGCCGGGTAAGTGCCGCCAGTTGGGCTCGGTTGGGTTTTTCGGCCTTGCGCAAGGCATCGCGCAAGGCCTGGGCCTGGAAGGGCTTGGTGACATGGCTGAGGGTACTGTCCTTGAATGCCTCTGCACCGTATTCATCATCCCCGGAGCAGAACACCACCGCTGGCGGCGTCTCGCGCTCGCACAGGCGAGCGGCCACCTGCAGGCCATCCAGGCCTGGCATGCCGATGTCCAGCAGGACCACATCGGGCTTGAGGCTTTCAATCAGCGCCAAGGCCTCATCGCCGTTGGTGGCGCTGGGCTCCAGCACAGTGTAACCCTCCAGTTCGCCGAGCAGCCGGCTGAGGCGTTCACGGCCTTGAGGTTCGTCATCAACGATCAGGACATTCATAATTGCGCTGGATTCCTGAATGAGTCTCGCACAGGTATAGCGTAGACAGGTGTGGTTCGAGCGACACTGCGGTCACGCTCTAGACCGGTGCGATGGCCAAAGATTCACTCGGCCCGGCAGATTCACTGCCAGTCCTTTGTCCAACTGTAGACGGTCCGTGGAACACTGCCGTTCATTCCTTGAAATCCTTCTCTGCGATCTTCCGGGTATTTCTCTCGACCGGCGCCCTGCGGCAGCCAGCCCAACCCTGCTATCATCGACGCCACTTTTTCGTTCACGCCTGCAATGAGTGAATCCATGAGCACCGACAAGACCAATCAGTCCTGGGGCGGCCGCTTCAGTGAGCCCGTCGACGCCTTCGTCGCCCGTTTCACCGCCTCGGTAGATTTCGACAAGCGCCTGTACCGTCACGACATCATGGGTTCGATCGCCCATGCCACCATGCTGGCGCAGGTCGGCGTGCTCAGTGATGCCGAGCGCGACACCATCATCGATGGTCTGAAAACCATCCAGGGCGAGATTGAAGCCGGCAACTTCGACTGGCGTGTCGACCTCGAAGACGTGCACATGAACATCGAAGCACGCCTGACCGACCGCATCGGCATCACCGGCAAGAAGCTGCACACCGGCCGTAGCCGCAACGACCAGGTGGCCACCGACATCCGCCTTTGGCTGCGCGACGAGATCGACCTGATCCTGGCTGAAATCACTCGCCTGCAGCAGGGCCTGCTGGAGCAGGCAGAGCGTGAAGCCGAAACCATCATGCCTGGTTTCACCCACCTGCAGACGGCGCAGCCAGTCACCTTTGGCCACCACCTGCTAGCCTGGTTCGAAATGCTCAGCCGCGACTATGAGCGCCTGGTCGACTGCCGCAAGCGCACCAACCGCATGCCTCTGGGCAGCGCCGCACTGGCCGGCACCACTTACCCGATCGATCGCGAACTGACCTGCAAGCTGCTGGGCTTTGAAGCCGTGGCCGGCAACTCGCTGGACGGCGTGTCGGACCGTGACTTCGCCATCGAATTCTGCGCAGCGGCCAGCGTGGCGATGATGCACCTTTCGCGCTTCTCCGAAGAGCTGGTGCTGTGGACCAGCGCACAGTTCCAGTTCATCGACCTTCCGGACCGCTTCTGTACCGGCAGCTCGATCATGCCGCAGAAAAAGAACCCGGACGTGCCAGAGCTGGTACGCGGCAAGAGCGGCCGCGTGTTCGGCGCCCTGACCGGCCTGCTGACCCTGATGAAAGGCCAACCGCTGGCCTACAACAAGGACAACCAGGAGGACAAGGAACCGCTGTTCGACGCCGCCGACACCCTGCGCGACTCGCTGCGGGCCTTCGCTGACATGATCCCGGCGATCAAGCCCAAGCACGCCATCATGCGTGAAGCGGCCCTGCGCGGTTTCTCCACCGCTACCGACCTGGCCGACTACCTGGTTCGCCGTGGCCTGCCGTTCCGTGACTGCCACGAAATCGTTGGCCACGCGGTGAAGTATGGTGTGGACACTGGCAAGGACCTGGCCGAGATGAGCCTGGACGAACTGCGCCAGTTCAGCGACCAGATCGAGCAGGACGTGTTTGCCGTGCTGACTCTGGAAGGCTCGGTGAACGCACGTGACCACATTGGTGGTACGGCGCCGGCGCAGGTGCGCGCTGCCGTAGTTCGCGGCAAAGCCCTGTTGGCGTCTCGCTAACTCCCGGGGCGAGGGCTTCGCCCTCGTTCGCGGGTAAACCCGCTCCTACAACGGTTGTGCTGTACCTGTAGGAGCGGGTTTACCCGCGAATGACCCAACAGGACTCTTAGCGTTTACCGCTGCGAATCATCTCCATGAAGGCCGGCATCGACGCTTCCTTGTCCGCCAAGATCCGCGCCATGTGCGGGTTCTCGCCCATCAGTTGCAGCAACGCCTTGGCCTGCGGGAAGTCCGCCAGGAAGTCGATGTTCAGCACCTTCTTGCCCACCGCGTTGGCCAGGTCGACCGAGAAGCAGAACATCAGGTCTGCCAGCGTCATCTGCTCGCCCGCAACATAGGGTGCAAAACGCCCGTTGCGCTTGAGCGTGGCAAAACCGGCCAGCAGGTCCGCACGCGCTTTCTCCTTGATCAGTGGTTCGACCGACATGCCAAAGAACGACTCGGCATAGCAGGTACGCGCCGGCAGCTCGATGTATAGCTCGATTTCCTTGAGCAGCTCACGCACCTTCGCCTGCTCGAACGGGTCGGCCGGCAGCAGTGCCTTGCCGCTTTGGGTTTGCTCGATGTAGTCGAGGATCACACTGGTTTCGCTGAGGAAGCCCTGCTCGGTCTGCAGCACCGGAACCTTGCCCCGCGGGCTCACTTCCAGCGCCTGTGGCGCCTGGCCGCCATAGAAGGTGACTTCCTCGAAGGGCAGGCCTTTTTCCAGTAGGGCCAACTTGACCATGTTGTAGTAGTTGCTGACCGAGAATCCATGAAGCTTGAGCATGAGGTAACAGCCTCCAGGCCGTAAGGGGTTGGCCTGGCTTTTATAGACTGAACGCCTGCCGCTGACCAGCGTCATGCACCGCGTCAATGCTTGGGCATTGTCGCCATCGGCATGGCACACTGTTGCATCCCACCCTAGGAGTACCGCCATGAGCGAGCCCACCGACATCGGCAATGACGACGACGAAGCCTTCGCCGAGGCAACGCTGACCCAAGCCATCGAAAACCAGATCGAGAGCGGCGAGCCGCCTGCGGCCAAGGCCACTTTCAACAAGCTGACGCTGGTCGGCTATGAGCGTGAAGACATTCTGAACCTGATGGCCCATGTGCTGGCTTTCGAAATTGACAACATGCTGGTAGAGGACCGTGCATTCAACGGCGAGTGGTATGAGAATGCTCTGCGGGCACTGCCGGAGCTGCCGCCTGAGATGGATCAAGGCGACGACGAATAACCCGGCTACACTCGAAGATCAGGCACCGCTGACGGTGCCGCCATCCTTGTCTGGAAGTCAGGAGCTGCCATGCCCTTTACCCCCGATCTGATCGACGAACTGGAAGTACTCGCGCTGTTCAAACACGACAGCAGCCAGGAAGGCATCAAGATAACCAGCACCGCATCCCCCGCCCTGATCGCGGCTGCACAACGCCTGCATGAGAAGGGGCTGACCGATCAACCGGATGGCGGCTACCTGACCAGTCTGGGTCATGACGCCGTTGAAAGTGTCCAGTTGCTGCAGAACATTCTCAAGGCGCCACAGCCGGCCTGAACATCAGGCTTGCGCAAGATCTGAGACCTAGCGCGGCCCCGGTTGGACCGCGCAGGTTCCAGTCAGTTGGCCGCAGCACTGCGCCTTTCCGCCAGCCACGAGCGGCCGTAAAGGAACACGATGGCCAGCAAGGCCACCGCCTGCGCCGACAGCGAGTAGGCATCGGCATGAATCCCCAGCCAGTCGAACTCAAAGAACGCCACCGGCCGTGTGCCCAGCACACCGGCCTCTTGCAGCGCCTTCACGCCATGCCCGGCGAACACTACCGACAGCGCGCACAGCAGCGCGGCGTTGATGCTGAAGAACAGCGTTAGCGGCAACTTGGCCGAACCCCGCAGAATCACCCAGGCCAGGCCCACCAGCAGCACCAGTGCCGTCGCGCCACCCGCCAGCACCGCCTGATGCCCGGCAGGGCCTGCCTGCAGCCAGAGGGTCTCGTAGAACAGGATCACCTCGAACAATTCGCGGTATACCGAGAAGAATGCCAGCACAGCAAAGCCGAAGCGCCCGCCGCCGCTGACCAGGCTGCTCTTGATGTAGTCCTTCCAGGCGGCTGCGTGGCGGCGGTCATGCATCCACACACCCAGCCATAGCACCATCACTGCAGCGAACAGTGCTGTGCAGCCTTCCAGCAGCTCGCGCTGGGCCCCCCCCACATCGATCACATAGGCCGCCAGCGCCCAGGTGGCGAAGCCGGCAACCAGCGCCAGGCCCCAGCCGATGTTGACGCTGCGTACTGCCGACTGCTGCCCGGTATTGCGCAGGAAGGCCAGGATCGCCGCCAGCACCAGAATCGCCTCAAGGCCTTCGCGCAGCAGGATCAGCAAACCGGAGATATAACTCAGCGACCAGCTCAGACCATCGCTTCCCAGCAACTTGGCCGCCTGCTCGAGCTTGGTTCTGGCTTCGGCCAGACGCTGTTCGACCTGGGCCACGGGCAGACCGTCCTGCAGGGATTGACGGTAGGCCATCAGCGATTTTTCGGTGTTCTTGCGCGCCTGGGTGTCAATGTTGTCCAGCGAGCTTTCCACCAGCTCGAAACCCTCCAGGTAGGCCGCCACCGACAGGTCATAAGCCTGATCGTGGTCGCCTGCGCGGTAGGCCGCCAGGCTCTTGTCCAGTGTGCTGGCCGTGTATTCGAGCAATTGCGCCGGGCCGCGCTTTACTTGCGGCGGTTGGGCACGCTGGGCACGGAATGCCTCGACGGCCGCAGTGCCTTCGTTGGCGGCGACTTCGGCCGGCGTCTGGCGAGCCAGGTCGGCGAGGTTCCAGGTCTTGTCACCTTTGCCCGCTTCCGGCTTGGCGGTGAAGCTGGCGATATACGCGGCCACATCCCAGCGTTGGCGGTCGTCCAGCTGGTCGGCAAACGACGGCATTTCGGTGCCATCGATACCCAGGGCCAGGGTGTTATAGAGGTCGAACAGGCTTAACTGGTCCAGGCGCGAGACATCGCGCAGGTTGGCGGGTGCAGGCTCCAGGCCCACGCCAGCCGGGCCATCGCCGGCGCCGGTGTCGCCGTGGCAGACCGAGCAGTTTTGTGCGTACAGCGCAGCGCCGCGGGCTGGGTCCGGGGTAATCACCGGGGCCTGGCTGACCTCGTAGGCCACCGCCAGTCGCGCACCCAGCTGCCGGGCCTGCTTGGCGACCGCGGTACCTTCCTGACGCTGGTCGATGGCCTGGCGCAGCGCCTGGACGCCCTGCTCCAAAGCCGCTTGTTCAGTATTTGCGGGCAGGCCTTTGACCAGGTCAGCCAATACCGCGCTGAACTCCTGTTGCTCGCGGTATTCGCCCTCGTCGATCACCTTGCCGTCTTGTACGGTCGGCGGGTAGTCGGCGCCAATGTAATCCAGCAGGTGCTGGGCTTTGGCAGCCTCGGCGGGGGACTCGGCCAGCGCCAAGGTGCTGCACAGCACCAGCACCGGGCCAAGCAGCAAAGCCGGCAGCCAGGCAAGCAGACGGGAACGGGTATTCATGGCCAGTCTCGAAGGTGAATGCGAAAGAGAACATTGTTCACTTCCACTTTGCTTCACTCAAGGGTGCTGGACAGATTTCATGAAAAATCTTGCTACAAATCAGATCAAGTGGGTGGCATAGAGGACCAGACCTCAAGGATCGCGTCAGGGCTTGGCGATCCCCTTCCAACCACCACCCAACGCCAGGAACAAGGCAATTTGCCCCTGCGCCACTTGGCTATTGGCCGCAGCCAACTGCGCACGCATATCGGTATACGTCCGCGTCGCCTGCAAATCCGCCAGGAACGACTCACGCCCCGCCTGGTAATACCGGTGCGTCTGGTCCGCCGCTTCCTTGGCCGACTTCTCCGCCTCGGCCAGCGCATCGCGCCGATCGAGCAAGGCGCTGTACTGTGCCAGCCGGGTCTGGGTCTCGCGAATGGCGTTCAGCACCACGCCATCGAAGTGCGCCAGTGCCGCCTGGGTCGAGGCCTCGGCCATGCGAATGCGGGCACGGGTGCCATTGGTGGGGATGGTCCAGCTGATCTGCGGGCCAAAGCCCCAGCGGTTGGTCGAAGGCTCGCCAAGGTTCTCCAGGATACCGATGGTGCCAACCTGCGCGCCAATGCTGATGTCCGGGTACAACGCGCCGGTAGCCACGCCAATATAGGCGGTGGCGGCAGCCAGTTGGCGTTCGGCCTGTCGCACGTCGGGGCGGCGCTTGAGCAGGGCCGCACCATCGCCCACAGGAACCAGCTGGTTCAGGTGCGGCAACTCGGCACAATCGGCGGTTCCGGCAGGCAGTTGGTCGACCGGTTTGGCCAGCAGCGCAGCCAGGGTGTACATACCCGTCTCGCGCTCGGCCTTGAAACGTGGCAGTTCGGCACGCAGGGATTTGAACTGGGTCTGCGAGCGGGTAACCTGGGTTTCATCGCCACGCCCAGCATCGCGCAGGCGCTGGTTGAGTTTCACGCTTTGCTCCTGCAAATCGAGCGACTCACGGGCAATATGGTATTCCTCGTTAGCCGAGCACACCTGGGTATAAGCCTTGACCACGTCCGCCACAAGGGTGATGCGGGCAGTGTCGGCAGCGGCCTGCACCGCGTCGGCATTTGCCTTGGCAGCCTCGGTACCACGCTTGAAGGTGCCCCACAGGTCGAACTGGTACGAGGCACTGATGATGGCCTCCCCGATGTTGGCTACCGGCACCTTCTCAGGCTGCAGGAAGGCTTCGCCCGACTCCTGCAACCGCTGAGCGCCGAGTTTGACGCCACCGTTGAAGCCGCCTTGCGATTCAGCCACCTCCACCTGGGCGCGAGCTTTGGCGATGTTGGCCGCCGCCACGCGCAGTTCGGTGTTGGCACTCAGCGCCTGACGCACCAGCTCGTTCAGCCGCTGATCCTGATACAGCTGCCACCAGTCCTCGGGGACCGGCGCCGACACGACGCTGTCGGCATCCTGGCGCAGCGGACCGTTCAGGTCATTGCGTTGCACGGCCGCATCCCCAGGCACCTCATAGTCGGGCCCCACCATCATGCAGGCCCCCAGCGACAGGCACAGGCCAGCCAGGATCAGCTGTTTCATGGGCGCTGGCCCTCGATGATCGACACCGTGGCAGTACGCCCGGCGATCATGCGGAAGTCTTGCGGCACTTCGTCAAAGGCGATGCGCACCGGAATGCGCTGGGCCAGGCGTACCCAGCTGAACGCCGGGTTGACGTTGGGCAGCAAGTTGGCGCCACTGCTGCGGTCGCGGTCTTCGATACCAGCGGCGAAGCTCTGCACATGGCCACGCAGGCGGGTGTTGTCGCCCATCACGCGGATATCCACGGCGTCACCAATATGGATACCCCCCAGCTTGGTTTCCTCGAAGTAGCCGTCGACGTGGTAGGAGGCACTGTCGACCACCGAAAGCACCGGGCGGCCAGCGGTGACGAACTCGTGGTTACGCGGCGCGCGGTCGTTGAGGTAGCCGTCTACCGGGCTGCGCACCACCGAGCGGTCAAGGTTGAGCTGGGCGGTATCGACAGCCACTTGCGCCTCGCTGACGGCCGAACGGGCACGGGACTCGCGGGACTGGCTTTCTTCCAGTTGCTCGGCGGCCACCAGGTTGCCCAGCTTGCGGTTGCGCTGCGCTTCGCGGGAAGCCTGGGCCAGGGTCTCCTGGCGCTCGCCGAGGGTTGCCTTGGCTTGACGCAGCGCCAGGGTGAAGCGGTCCTGGTCGATGGTGAACAGTACGTCGCCGCGTTTGACGGTCTGGTTGTCGCGCACCTCGACCTTCTGGATCAATCCCGACACATCGGGGGCGATCTGGATCACGTCAGCGCGGATATGGCCGTCACGGGTCCAGGGGGCAAACATGTAGTAGACCACCATCTGCCACACGAGCACGGCGGCGAAGGTCACTACCAGCAAGGTCAGGACCACACGGCCCAGGGTCAGTGTAGGTTTTTTCATGGCAGCATCAGGTTTCGACAAAAGTGGTCCACCCCGCCGAGCAGCACGGCATACAGGGCAACGTTGAATAACGCCCGGTGCCAGACCAGGCGGTAGAAATGCAGGCGCACCAGCACCGCGTGCACCCCCAGGAACAGCAGGTAGGTGCCAAGCATCATCACCAGCAGCGTGGGCAGAAACACCCCGCTGATATCCAGTTCACCAATCACAAGGGCGCTCCGTCGAGCCCGGGGGGCAGTTGTGGTTGTTCGGCAGGTTCGAGCATCACCTCCACCCCCGGCAGTAGCGCCAGGCGCAAGCCGCTCAGGGCGTGCAGCAAGTGGGTGCGGGCATCGCCACGCTCGTACAGCTCGTCCAGGTTCAGCGCCAGGCGCGCGCGCTCCATGTTGCGCAGCAGTGCGACCGGGGCATGCAGGCGTTCGCCGGCACGCAGGCAGGCCGCGTAGTGCGCGCCGACTTCCTCGACCACAGTGTTCAGGCGCTCGCGAGCCTGCTGGCCGGCGCGCGGCATGTACGCCAGCAGGTCGAGCAGGTTCAACCCCACGCGCAGGTCGCGCAGCGCCACACCACTGTCCTGGCCGGTTTGCGACAGACGTGGCAGGTGCTGCATCAGGCGGTCGAGCATCTGTACGCCAACCTGACGGTGTACGGCCAAGGTCGCAGGCTCGGTCATTTCAACGATGTCACGCCAGGCGAAGCGGGTCATGCGCTTGGCCGCCAGCTCCACGCCGAACGGGCGCATCACCAGGGTCCAGATAAAGGCGAACAGAAGGCCCACGGGACCGGCCAGGTTGGAGTTGAGGAAGGTGAAGAAATCGGCGTCGTAGGCACCCTGGATGCTGATGAAGGTCGACGTGTTGACGATGGTCAGCAAGGTGCCCAGGTAGAAGCGCGGCTGCACGGTCAGCGTGCCTATGCAGATGAACGGCACGGCAAAGGCCAGCACCAGCATCGGGAAGTCGTGCAGGTTGGGCAGTACCAAGAACAGGTACAGACTGGAGAAGATGACCGACATCAGCGTCCAGAAGAAAAACCGGTAGATCTGCGGTGCTGGGTCATCCATGGCAGCGAAGAAGCTGCACGCTACTGCCGCGAGGATTACCGCACTGGCGCCGTCGTTCCAGCCCAGGCCGATCCATAGGCCGCAGGCGACCACGATCGCCAGAACCGTGGAGGCTACCGAGTAGAGCATCAGGCCACGGTCGAAAAACGCTGTCAGGCGGCCCAGGCGCCAATGGCGATACACCGCACGCCAAGGCTTGGCATCATCGGTACGCAGGGCGTGCTGCAGGGTGCAGCAGTCCTGCCACAGGTCGGCCCATTCGGTCAGGCGATACAGGGCGTTGGACAACAGCAGCTCGGCGCGCTGGTCGAGGGCGGCTGTGGCGGGCTGCAGGCGGCCGATCTGCTCGTGCAACATGGCCCAGTGCGCTACTGAAGCGCTTTCGGCAGTGCCTTTGAGCCATTCACGAGCGGCTTCAAGCACGGGTTGAAGCTGGGCGAACTGGGCCGGGGCGCGGCTTTCCAAGGCTACCAGTGCATCGTCGAGGGCGTCGATCACCGGCAGCAGATGGATCATCCGCCCGCGCAGTTCGCGAGCGTTCTTCAGGGTATGCGGGCCGGCGCCTTCGTGGCCGAGTTGACCAATCATCAGCTCCAACGAGTTGAAGGTGGTCACCATCGCACCGCGCATCCCGCCGACCTTGTCGGCACTGGCATCTCGGGCCAGGTAGGTGTCGCTGTAGCGAATGGCCTCAGTGAACCAGTTTCCGGTGGCACCGACTACCACCGGCGCCAGTCGGCGTGGCCAGAAGATAGCCCCGACTACCGCCGCGCAGACAATCCCCAAACAGATTTCCTGCGCGCGAGAAGAGGCCACGTCGAACACTGCCAGCGGATTGTCGACCACGGCCAGGGCAATCATCGGCAGGGTATACCCGGCCAGCATCAGCACATAGTTGTTGGCCGTGCGCAGGTTCAGCGAAAGGAACAGCAAGGTGCCGGTCCACAGGGCAATGGCGATGCTCAACAGCAACGGTGACTGCACCAGCGGCGGCACCAGGAAGATTGCCCCGCCAGCGCCGAGCAACGTGCCCACGGCACGGTACAACGCCTTGGAGCTGGTCGGGCCGACGAACGGACTGGAGACGATGTACACCGTAGCCATGGCCCAGTAGGGACGCGGCAACTGCATGAGCAGGGCAATGTACAGGGCAATCATGGAGGCGCCGAAGGTACGCACACCGTAGAACCAGTCACGGGCCGGAGGAACGGAGCTGAAGAAGCCGTTCATGCCAGCCCGCCTGCGCTGCCCAGGCCGGCAGCCTCGAAGGCACGAAGCACACGCAAGGCAGCTTCCAGGTCGGCCTGGTCGATACCGCCGAGCACATCGCGGCGCAAGCGCACCAGTTCGGCTTCGATGGCTTCGGCCAAGGCACGGCCTTCGGCAGTCAGGCTCAGTGCCTTGGCGCGGCGATCCAGTGGGTCCTCGCTACGGCACACCAGGCCAGCTTTGCACAGTTGGTCAAGCAGGCGTACCAGCGACGGGCTTTCCAGGCCGGCGGCCTGGGCCACAGCCACTTGGTGCACGCCGTCGCCCAGGCGCACGATCATCAGCAGCGGCGCAGCGCAGGCCTCGGAAATGCCGTAGCCGGTCAAGGCGGTATGACAGATGCGCCGCCAGTGACGGGCAGCGACTACCAGGCCACTGCTGACTTGCAGCCGCAGGAGATCAAGGGACATGAAGAGAACCAAATATATTCATAGTTTGCTAACTATCAATATACGCCCCGACATCCCCCTGTCGTCAACAGGGGGCGACGAATAGCCTGGGTTGAATGTTGTTCATTTTCAGCCAGCACTGGAGAGAAATACTCAGGGTTGGATCTGGTCTTCCAGCTTCATGGTCAGCGCCAATGTGCTGCCCATCTGCACCGCCCGGTCCCGCCACTCCTGATACCGCAGCGCGTCACGGCTGCTGAAATGCACCGCCAGTTCCTCCGCCGCTTGCACCACCCCCGCCGCTGCCGCCAGCTCAAGCCAGTACAGCGCTGCCTTGAGGTTGGCCTCTACGTGCAGCCCATGCATCAACCGGTAACCCACTTCAAAACGACAACGCGCCTCGCCCTGTTCGGCTCCACGCAAGAACCACTGATAGGCCTGCACCAGGTCAACCTGCCACTTCAGGTCACCGTCGCACACCTCCTCCTCATACAGGTCACCCAATGCGGCGGCAGCATGCAGCATGCCCCGGTCGAAGGCCTGCCGGTAACACTCCGCCGCCTGCACATATGAAGGGTCAATGCCTTTGCCGAAGTAGTGCTGCTGCCCAAGGTTGAACCAGGCAGCAGCATTGCCCTGCAGGGCCGCCATGCGCAACAGGTGCCCGGCCAGCACGGTGTCGGCCCGCCAGTACTTGCCGTTGAGCCAGATCCAGCCGAGGTCGTTCAATGCGGACACGCTGCCTTGCAATGCCTGGCGGCGCAGGTCGACATACACCGCCTGCAAGTCGTTGGCCTCATCCAGGCGGTTGACCAGCAGCGATCGCTGGCTGGGCAAGCCCACACCGGAAAACAGCCGCTGTCGCCTTCCTGCAGGGGCAGGTGGGGCGATGACCCGCTCGGGCAGAAGGCGTGCAAGTAGCGAATGGATATTGCTGGCAACAGACATGTTCATCCTCATTGAACGACGCACAACCCCAACCTTCGGCTGTGATGAGGCGTGATTCTGCGCGACGTCACGTCAAAACCTGTCGCGAACGATTCGGCACGAGGCAACCAAATGCGACTTCCTTGATCTGAGCAGGCTGTGGCCAATTGCCATGCCCCTCGCATGCCGCCATCCTATTGCGGCAAGCCTAGACAAGGACGTTATCTTTTGCCGTTCGCCACCACTCGCGCCACCCTCAGCCGACAGTGGGCGCTGCTGCGCCAGTTGCCCAGCCGTTCCCCAGGCATCACCAGCGCCGAGCTGGTCTGGCGCCTGCGCGACGTGGGCTTCACGGTCAGCAAACGCACTGTCGAGCGTGACCTCAACGAGCTTTCTCTGATATTCCCACTGGAGCGCAATGACAAGAGCATTCCGTTCGGTTGGCACTGGTCGGCCAGTGCCGTGGGCGAATTGCGCGGTAATTTCGACTTGCTGACGCATCTGCGCGGGGATGCCTTGCAGCCATCGCAGGGTGAGGGCGTGGAGCTGGTTGCGCGAATCAGCGATGCACTGGCGCGGCAGTTGCGGGATGCGCCGTTGAGCAGCGACATGCAGCTGACGGCACTGGAGCATGGGCATCGGTTACGCGGCACGGTAAGTGACGGCTGGCCATTACGCTGGTGGCTGTTGAGCCATGGGGACGGGGTGGTGGTAGAGCAGCCTGCCGGCTTGCGGGAAGAGATTGGCAAAATTCTGAGCAATGCGGCGGCTCAGTACCAGAATTTGTAGCCTGTACCGGCCTCTTCGCTGGCTCCGAACACCAACCCGGCGGCGACTGTCGCGGGAACCAGCTCGCTGTTAGATCAGCCCGCCCTGCTCTTCTTCGTCAATCAGGTTATTGAGACTGCTGAGCGCCTTGCGCGCCGTGGAGCGGTTGAGCAGCTTGGCCTGCGCGCCGGCGGGCAGGTCGGTGATCTTGAACACGCCCTTGGCGGTCAGCACGTCGATCAGGTCCTCGAGCACGCGGATCATGTCAAGGTCGCTTTGCTTGAGCTGGTTGAGGCTGTTTTCCACAACATCATCGGCAAACCATTCCTGGATATCGGCATGGTCTGAAGGGAGTATTTCGGTGAACTGATCAAACGCGGCTGCTTCCACCCGCAGCAACTGGCCGGCGGCGTTGCGTTGCACGTAGAACATGGCGATGTCCCTCGTCACGTTGGTTCCTTGTTGGTAGACAGCAGCATAGGCAAAGATCGCCGGGCGCGCAGGCCCGGCGCCAGAGTATGCGCTGTTGGCGGGTGACAGGAAAGAGCCGGGGCCGCTATGCGGCCCCGGTGGTCTATCAGCTGTCCTTGTTGTGGATGATGATGGTCGGGTCGGCACCGCTGATCAACGAGTTGATCGTCTGGTTGGACCAGTTAACCCCTTCCAGCTTGATGGTCACGTCGGCGTTGGCGATACCACCTTCGGCGTTGAGCTTGCCTTCGCTGCTGACTTGCAACGTGGTCGTACCCTCCACCGTGGTGAGCTTGAGGTAGTTATCGATGGTGCTGCCCTTCTCGCCCTGGAGCAGATCCTTCAGGTCGATACGGTCACCCTCGGCCTTGTTGAAGTCCTTGATCACGTCGTTACCGATGTCGCCAGCCTTCCACACGAAGGTGTCGGCACCGCTGCCACCGATCAGGATATCGTCGCCCTGGCCACCGATCAGGGTGTCATTGCCAGTACCGCCCAGCAGGATGTCGTTACCTTTGCCACCACTTAGCGTGTCGTTACCACCTTGGCCGAAGAGGATGTCATTGCCATTGCCGCCCGACAGGATGTCGATGCCGTCTTTGGCACCGGAGATATCGAACTCGGTGTAGTGCTCGGTGATGTACTGGTGAACATTGCTGGTAGTGACAGCGCTGACTTCAACACCACTCTTCTGTGCAACGTACGTCTGCAGGGCCTGGTAGCCCTCGCTGACCACACCGTTGAGGGTGATCAGGTCACCGAAGATGATGTCGTTGCCGTTACCGCCATCGATGGTATCGGCACCTGGCACCGTTGCTTCGGAGTGACCGAGAATCGCCTTGGCCAAATCGGACGGGTCGATATTGGTCTGTGGCTTGCCGGCACTGTCATAAGGTTTCAGATCGTTCAGCGTGACATCGCTGTTCAGGCCGATAGCCTGGACTTTGCTCAAGCCATTGGTGCCGCCCAAGACTGCGAAACTTTCAGTAGAACCTGCGGCCGAGTAGACGTAGTTCCAGTAATCCGCGTAGCCGGTACCGCCCAGGCTGGAGAGTTCATAGGTACCATCACCTTGTGCATGAAGGGTGCCGACCGTCTTGGTGGAGTCAAGCACCAACTCACCTCGGCGGTTCTCGGTATAGGTCAGCACTTTGACCACACCATTGCTGCTGATCTCGACCTTGTGAGTCGCGTCGGCCCACGCGCTGAACGTGTCACCCATCTTGTAATTGTTGACGTTGACTACATCGTCCAGGCTCTTGCCATTCTTCCACAGGCTAGGGTTGGTGGACTCACCGCTCTGATAATAGGTTGGCTTACCGTCGGTAATGAAATAAGTCAGGTTCTCCGCACCTTTGTTGCTGGTGGCCATGGTGCTGTTGAAGAAGTTGGACGTGGTCTTGAACGCGTCTTCATAGTTGGTACCGCCACCGTAGTAGCCGCCTACCATCGAGTTCAATACCGCTTGCAACTTGCTCAAAGCGTCCGGGTCGGCAAGGTTCACTGCTACGTTCTTGTTTACCTGGGTATCGAAGTCGACCAGGAAGATGTTCACGGTACCCGAGGTGTCCGAGCCCAAGCTGGCCTTGAGCGAATTGAACACCGAAGCCAACTGCGTCTTGGCGTCAGCAATCGACTTGTCGCTCATACTGCCCGAACTGTCGACCATGAAGGCGATGTTGTAGTTCTTGCCCTGAACCACGTTCAGCCCGGATACGTCAGCGACGATGATGTCATTGCCTTCACTACCGGTCATCGTGTCATTGCCCGAGGTGCCCACACTGGCCTTGTAGGTCGCGGCGTACACCGTCACCGGGATATTGCCGGTGGTGATGGCCGAGCCGCCAAGGCTTTCGGTGGAAGTCGAGGTAACCGTGATGTCGAACGAGCCTTTGTAATAGGCCGGCGGGGTCAGCGTCAGGCTACTGAGTTTCCAGCCTGTCACGTCGACCGGGGCAGTACCAACCGTAACCGTGTGGCCTGCACCATCGCTCAACACGGTACCTTTCGGGATACCGCTGAGTGTCACGTTCAGGCTTTCGGAGCCGTCGGTGTCGGTCAGGGCGGTGGAAATGCCCACCAGCTTCACCGAGCCACCCTCAGGCCCTTCGTTGAGCTTGTAGCCGTCGTAGTAGCTTTGACCGTTCACAGTGTGCAGATCGGACACGCCCAGGCCGGCGTTGGCCATCTCGGTAACGTTCTGGTACATCTTGACGTTCGAGCTGCTCAGGTCGGTAACGGCACCGGAGCCTACCTGGATGTTCAGGTCATAGCTGCCTGGGCCGGACTGGTTGGCATGGTAGACCTCGATCGGGTAGTAGCCGCTGGTATTCGGGGTAAAGGTCCCCGACACCCCGCCACCGGCTCCCCAGGTGGCCGTGACTACAGTCTTGCCACCGATGGTGACCACGAAGCTGTCGTCGGCCGAACCGCTGAAGGTATAGACCTTGCCGGCTTCCAGGTAGATCAGGCCCGACGTTTTCGAACCGGTGCCAGCGGTGACGCTACCATCGGATTGTACGTTGGTAGTGGTGCTGCTGAAATTGGAACTGCCGGAGTTGGCGAAGACCGTCTTCAGATCCTCGCCGGTAATGCCGTTGCCGCCAGTACCCAGGCCTTGGAGGCTGGTCCAGACCTCCTTCGTCAGCCCTTTGGACTCGATATCGGCGCTGCCGAAACTCAGGGTCGGTTTGTCGGCAATCGGGCTGATATCGACCTTCATGGTCACTTCACTGCCCAGGTTGGTGCCATCGTTCGGCTTGAACTTGAACTGGGCATAGTCAGCCTTCTGGTTACCCACACCATTACCACCGTAGTTGTCCGCACCCGACTGGTTCAGGGCCGGAACGAACTTCAGGTTCTTGGCGGTGATATCTGCCTGGCTGACCACCTGGCCAGCGACCACATTCACCCATGCAGTACCGTTGAAGAACTGCAAGTTGCCGGCGGCCGGGAGCGAGGTGATGGTCACGGACAGGTTAGTGTTGCCATCGGCATCAGTGACTTTGAAATCACCCCAGGCAAACACGTAATCGGTGTCCTCCACGCCAAATACCGCGCTGCCAGGCGAAACGGGCAGATGGTCGTTGTCGAGGATGGTGGTCGTCACGCTCGATTTGCTGCTATCGATCTGCAGGTTCTCGAAGCTACCACCCGTGGCGGTTTCGATCTTCACAACGAAGTTCTCGGTACCTTCGACCAGTTTGTCGTTGATGGTAGCGATGTTGAACGTCGTGCCTGTGCTGTTGGCCGGGATCTTCACGGTCGCGACACCGGTGAAGTCCTCACCGTTGTTGGCGGTACCGCTGTAGCTTAGGGTGATAGTGACTTCGGACTTGGACGCGTTACTGAGGGCTAGCGTGTACTGGCCGGTCTCGCCCTCGGTCAGCGAAGTCGTGCCGGTAATACCGACCGTGGTGGCGTCGCCCTGATTGCCGGTGCCCGGAGTACCCGAACCTGGTTCGTCGGTGACAGTCGTGCTAACCGAGGTTTTATCCAGCGTCAGCTGTTCGAACTTGCCAACATCCGCGCCTTCAACGGTAGCGATCGACATCACGACAGGGTCGTTGGTGCCGACGTAGACGTTGTCCGGGGCAGTGACAGTGGCAGTACCCACGGTGCCGTTGGCCGGCACGGTGATAACGGTCTTGCCGTCGCTCAGCGTGAAGGTCAAGGCGCTGTGGTTGTTGATTGGCAGACCATCTTTGTTGGTCAGCGTGATGGTGTAGGTGATCTCGCCGCCTTCGGTGACCGAAGGGGTCGC